>NZ_FNKU01000001.1:5750000-5817980 GCF_900100365.1 Pseudomonas cannabina
GACGGAAAGACCCCGTGAACCTTTACTATAGCTTTGCACTGGACTTTGAATTTGCTTGTGTAGGATAGGTGGGAGGCTTTGAAGCGTGGACGCCAGTCTGCGTGGAGCCAACCTTGAAATACCACCCTGGCAACTTTGAGGTTCTAACTCAGGTCCGTTATCCGGATCGAGGACAGTGTATGGTGGGTAGTTTGACTGGGGCGGTCTCCTCCTAAAGAGTAACGGAGGAGTACGAAGGTGCGCTCAGACCGGTCGGAAATCGGTCGTAGAGTATAAAGGCAAAAGCGCGCTTGACTGCGAGACAGACACGTCGAGCAGGTACGAAAGTAGGTCTTAGTGATCCGGTGGTTCTGTATGGAAGGGCCATCGCTCAACGGATAAAAGGTACTCCGGGGATAACAGGCTGATACCGCCCAAGAGTTCATATCGACGGCGGTGTTTGGCACCTCGATGTCGGCTCATCACATCCTGGGGCTGAAGCCGGTCCCAAGGGTATGGCTGTTCGCCATTTAAAGTGGTACGCGAGCTGGGTTTAGAACGTCGTGAGACAGTTCGGTCCCTATCTGCCGTGGACGTTTGAGATTTGAGAGGGGCTGCTCCTAGTACGAGAGGACCGGAGTGGACGAACCTCTGGTGTTCCGGTTGTCACGCCAGTGGCATTGCCGGGTAGCTATGTTCGGAAAAGATAACCGCTGAAAGCATCTAAGCGGGAAACTTGCCTCAAGATGAGATCTCACTGGAACCTTGAGTTCCCTGAAGGGCCGTCGAAGACTACGACGTTGATAGGTTGGGTGTGTAAGCGCTGTGAGGCGTTGAGCTAACCAATACTAATTGCCCGTGAGGCTTGACCATATAACACCCAAGCAATTTGCGACTCCCCTAAGGAGCATCAGATTGCGGTGACTGTGGAGATGACACGAACCGAAGGTTTGCGTCACGAACGACACCAATGCTTGCTATCACATACCCGATTTGCTGAAGCGCGCCGCAAGGCGCGACTCGGTACCCGAATTTCTTGACGACCATAGAACATTGGAACCACCTGATCCCATCCCGAACTCAGTAGTGAAACGATGTATCGCCGATGGTAGTGTGGGGTTTCCCCATGTGAGAGTAGGTCATCGTCAAGATTAAATTCCAAAAACCCTCATCGCTTACGCGTTGAGGGTTTTTGTTTTTCTGGCCGCAGAAAACTTTACTTGCGCCCTTCGAACCCAGCCTTGCGAGTTGATAGAATCTCGAATGAGTTTCAGGTCTTTTCCATGTCGCACCGCGAAATCATCAAGGTGCGAAATGTTTCACTTTCAATGCGATAGGACGGTCAGTCGTATGGTTAAAAAAGCTCCCTCCGCCAAGCCTGAAGCAGATCTGCTGGTGCTGTACATTGAGTTGAAAGAGGTCAAGCCCAAGGTCTGGCGTCGCGTCGTCGTGCCAGAGACCATTACCCTGGTCAAGTTGCATGCTGTCATTCAGCGGGTAATGGGCTGGGAAGGCGGGCACTTGCATGAGTACGAAATTGGCGGTGAGCGTTACGGCATTCCTGATGCCGATGGCGGCGAATCCTCGCTAAAATCGCAGAGCAGGAAGACGCTGATCCAGACGCTGGCTGGTAAAAAGACATTTACCTACCTCTACGATTTTGGCGACTGTTGGGACCACAAGATCAAAGTCGAGAAGAAGCTCCCAGAAGAGTTGTGTCCTCAGGTGCCTTATTGCATTGACGGTGCCAATGCGTGTCCTCCAGAAGATGTCGGTGGCAGCTGGGGCTATGCGGAGTTTCTCGCAGCAATCACAAAGCCCAATCACCCCGAGCACGACAACATGCTCGACTGGTACGGCGATGATTTTGATCCGGCTTTCTTCGAGCACACCCGCGTCAATTATCGGTTGTATGGTATGAAAGTCTGAATCACAGAGAAAAAAAGGCCGCATTTTCATGCGGCCTTCCGGTTAACACTGACAGTCTTTACGACGCAACTTCTGAAACCGCTGGCTTCACATCATCACGACGCTGAATATACTTCCAGTCCGCTTCATCGATGTAGATGCCATTAGGCCCGCTACCGCCTTCAAGATCAATCGCCACATGCGCCGAGACTTGCGGCTTGACGCTTGCCAGAATCGGGACGAAGCCCAGTTGCAGGCTGGTTTCCAGCAGTGCTGCCTGGTTTTTCTCGTCGATGTCGGCTGCTTCGTCGAGGTAGTAAGGCAAACGCACACGCCCGGCCTGATCGCGATCCATCAAGTGCAGCAACAAGTACATGTTGGTCAGTGCCTTGATGGTCATGGTTGTGCCGTTGGAGGCTGCGCCGTCGATGTCGGTGTGAATGACCGGTTGACCATTGACCTTGGTAATCTCGAACGCCAGCTCGAACAGGTCTTTCAGACCCAACTGGTTATGGTTGGCAGCCACCAGGCGTGCCAGATATTCCTTGGCCTCTTCGTTCTTGTTGTCCTGCTCGGCGCTCTGGCTGAGATCAAACACCGACAGCGTCTCGCCTTCTTCGTATTGCCCGGCGCTGTGGATGATCTGGTCGATGTGCTTGAGCGCTTCCTTGTTCGGAGCCAGCACAATACGGAAGCTGGACAGGTTCGACACCTGACGCTTGTTGATCTCCCTATTGAACAGCGCCAACTGGTGCTCAAGGCTGTCGTAGTCGCTACGAATGTTGCGCAGGGTGCGAGCAATGTCGGTTACCGCAGCACGGCGCGCCTTGCCCAGCGTCAGCGCTTCCTCGCTGCGGTGCGCATAAGCGTTGATCAGCAGTTGCAGACGACGCTCCATATCGTCTTCGCTGTCGAACTTGGCAACACCTTTGAGGCGAACCTGCGCGTACAACGCCTCGATCTGGCCATCGCTGCGCAACAGTCCTTGCCAACTGTCCTGATAATCGTTGAGCAGTGGCAGCAGGTTGTCCATGGAATCATCAATCGGGTCCATGAACGGCGTGCCGAATGGCAGGTCCGTCGGCAACAGCTGACGGCGGCGCAGTGCATCGTCCAGCGTGCGCTGTTTGGCTTCCATATCACCGATCTGACGCGCAATCAGTTGCAACTTGGCTGACAATTGCTGGACGCGCTCGGTAAAGGCGTCGCTGGAGCGTTTCAGTTCATCCTGAGCCGCTTCCATCTGCGCCAACTCTTCCAGCTTGGCGGATTCTTCGGCGCTCAGTGTCTGGCAGCGACGAAAGTCTTCCAGGGCTTTCTGGGCATCCAGCACCTGCTGATAAAGCGCCTCGGTCTGGAGCTTGCTCGCCGAGCGGTCAGCCGCCACGGCTTGCTGGGTTTTCAGTTGCTTGAGTTCTTTCTCCAGACGTTCCTTCTGATCGCGCAGCGCGGCGCGGTCCGCCAATGCTTGCAGGGCGGGAGGTTCGATGCTCGACAGGTTGATGTTCAACCCCGGAACGGCAAACTGATCGCCTTTGAAACCGTCCAGAATGGTTTCCAGCGATTTGACCCAGGCACCGTCATCGTCCAGCGCAATGCCTTGCTCGCCCAGCGGCAGGCTGAACAGGGCGCTGTTGAACAGGCGCATCAGGCGTTCTACGTCTGGCTGGGAAAACTCTTCACGCAAGCGGGCATAGCTGTTGTTGTCCGCATGATCCAGTTGCTGCTTGACTGACTTGAGGCGTTTTTCCAGATCGCGCAAGCGTTCGTCCAGATCCTCGGCGCTGAACTGCCGGGACTGGGCCAGCGCACCGGCGAGTTCATCATGAGCGTCTTTGGCGGCAAGCAACTGCTGCTCCAGAACCTTGACATCGTCAACCAGCGCGAAGCGATTCTTGAGCACGGAAAGCTCACCGATCCAGCGTTGAAGGCTGCTGATCTCCCGCTCCAGACGCATCAGTTCCTGAGTGCTGCTGCGCTGGTCGTTCTGCATTTCATCCTGCTGGGCACGGTAATGCTCAGCCTGAATGACCAGCTCTTCCTTGCGCGCACCTGAGTAATCCGACCAGGTGCCGAGCAGCGAATCGAGGATCGGTGACAGGCGATGCAGCTTGCCACGCAGCACATCGCGCTGTTTGACGCCAGCAGCCAGCGCTTCGACCAGCGGGCCTGCCAGCACCAGTGAGTTGTAATCCTGTTCCATGCGGCGCACATCGCGGAACGCCTCTTCGCAGGCCGCGATGTAATCGACGCTGCCCGAGCGCAAGCTGTGTTCGAACGCATCCAGAAACAGTTGCTTGAGTTTGGCCGCCGTGATTTCACGCATGTGCAGCAGGTTGATGAACAGCGCGCGGAAGGTCTTGAGGCTTTGTTCGCTGGTCGAACGCAACGGGATCAGCGTCAGGTCGAGTGGAATGGACGTATGGCCGCCGACCAGCAGGCGACGCAGCTCATCGGGCTTGAGTTCGTAAGCTTTCAGGCCCTGGCTTTCCAGATTGCTGAACAGCTCTTTCTGACGCAGGCACGTGTCGTTCTTCTGGTAATGACCCAGATCCAGTTCGCCAGCGTAGGCGAAGAACTGATGGCCAAAACCGCCGCCCGGCCCACGACCAACCACCCCAATTACATGCGGGCCGTGGGGCAACGAGACTTCCACCAGGATGTAGCTGGTGTCGGAGGCAAAGTAGAAGCGCCGCGATTGTTCCAGGCTGTACTTGCCGAAGCTCATGTCCGACATGCGCGCCAGAATCGGGAATTGCAGGGCGTTGATCGAGGCGCTCTTGCCGAGGTTGTTCGCGCCATACACCGACAGCGGGTTTTCCAGCGGGAACAGCCCCAGGCTGTAACCGGCCGTGTTCAACAGAGCAAAGCGGCGGATGCCATAACGTTCCTGGCTCATGTGTCCATCTCCTGTCGTTGCTCATCGGCGATTGCCCGGGCCAGCGCGTCTTCCTCGGTTTCTTCGCTGAATTCATCCAGGTCCAGCGGGTCATCGGTTTCCAACAGCTTTTCGTCGCTGTCGTCATCGATAAGCACTGGCGTCGGCAAGGGCAGGGCGCTGTGCAGGCTGGCTGCCAGGTCGCGATCCTGTTGCACCGACAGGCAAACGTCGAGAAAACGGTGCATGGGTGGCAGAAAGCGGTAGATGCCGACTTCTTCGCTGGCGAAGCCCAGTTGCGTCATGCGACGCATGATTTTCTCTTCCAGCTCTTCCTGGGTCTGCACTTCGGCCTGCAGGAACAGATCGCGGTACTTTTCCAGCATCGAAGGCAGCTCGTCACGGCCCAGGCTACCGCCGTCCAGTACGGACATGGGGTCACGGCCCTGATCGGCGAGGTGCTCGACGAGGATGAACGTGAACAGCGCCAGACGCTGAGCGGTCTTGTTGACCTGCGCGGCCGCCAGTTCAGGCACGAAGTAATAAAAGCCACGGGTGTCGCAGACCAGCTCGTAACCCAGCGCTTTGAACAGCGTGCGGTACTGATCCTGGCAGTTGGACAATTGAGCGTACAGCTCCGGATCGCGGCGGCTGATGTGGTAGCCCTTGAACAGCTCGCGAAAGATCGGCGCGAGCTGGGACATTTCGGATAGATCAAGATGCATGAACAGGGCTCTCGGAATTCTCTGGCTGCTCGTCTTTGGGAGCGAGCAGGGCAAAGGAGCGCAGGCTGACGCGGTGCTCCCGGGTGAAATATTCGCGGCGCTCCAGGCGTTCGCGGGCAAAGCGCTTGTCACGCGACAGCCGCGAAAACCAATACAAAAGCTCGTCGGTTTCGCCGGTCGGCTCCTGCTCCAGCAGCCAGACCATCAGGTCCGGCATCGGCAGGGCGTCCTCGCAGCGCTCGAGCATTTCCTTGACCGTACGTGGCGCGCGCGGCGGCTCGCCTTTGCGTGCGGTGCCGCTGGCTTTGGGGAATTTCGCCGGTTTGGGTTCGAAGCGCGCCAGGGCATAGACATACGCCTCGACCTGGCTCGCGCTGCCGAGAAAGGTGCTCTGCGGACGGGTGAACATCGGCATGGCAGCCTGCGGCACCGCGTCCAGCCCTTTGCGGCGGATCGCGGACAAGGCCAGCGCAGCGCCCCGGGTCACGGCGTTATGGCGACGCGCCTCTTCGCGCAGCGGCAGTAGAAGTTCGCGGGCATGCCGCAAGGTCAGCTGGGCGCTGGTCTGCATTTCCAGAATGCGTGCGTGGGTACGCAGCAGCATGTCGTCGTCGACCAGATGGCCAAGCCGCTGCTGCTCGGTCAAAAGCCGCAGCAGAACGACTTCAACCTTGCGCACGCCCTGTTCGAAGGCGCCGTCAGCGTTGACCAGCTGGATCATCGGCTCGACGTATTCGTCCCAGGTGGCCAGCACTTCAGCGTAGCGCTGACGCAGCGGGATCTGCCGGTCGCTGGTCTTGGCCCGGTCGGCTACGGCGACCAGGGCCTGTTCGTCGTTAGCCAGCTTCTTGAGTACGTCGCGAACGCGCATGTCCAGCAGCCTTAGCTGTCTGGCCAGGTCGTTGGCATCGCGAACATCGAACGCGTCCTGAATGTAGCCGGCCAGCCGCTCCAGATGGCGCAGGTAGGCTTCGATTTCCAGACACAGGCCCAGCCGGTGTTCGCGGCGCAGATAGGACAGGAAGTCGTGGATCTGCGCATTCAGTTCGAAGCGGTTCGGGCTTTTCGCGACGGGCACCAGAATGTCCAGACGAATCCACACGTCCAGCAGGTTGGTGATGTCTTGCGGGGTGCTGTCCTGTTGCTGTGCGGCCAGTTGCAGGCGCAGCTCGCTCAGGCTCAGCGTGCCCTGGTCGAAATGTTCGCATAAGGGCTCGAGTAGCGCCCAGTGCTCGGCAAGGGCGCGCAGGACGCGCTTGGGTTCGATCATCGTTAGGCCGACTGTTGGCAAGTGAAAAGCAGCGATTGTACTGCATCAGTCGCCTGATATTTCACCTCGCAACGATATGCTGCAGCGCGAAAAGGCGAACAACGCTAGAATTGCGCGCTCAACTTATCCACAGGTGGCTGACCCTTGCTCAACGAGTCCCGTCGCCGCGCCTACTTGACCGCCATGCAGGTGGTCAACTGGCTGCCGCGCACAGAACTGCCATTCGCCGCACCGTCGCGTCCGGAGCTGCTTGCGCCGCTGCCGCCGGTTGAGGTGCAAGGCCTTGCGCCTGTTGCCGCGCCGGTCGAGCAGGCTGCGTCGGCTGAAGCGTCGAACGTGGTGCCGATGGCTCGCCAGCCCGAGCGCCCGAAGATCGAAGTGCCGCGGCCGTCGCTGGCTAGCACCCGCACGGCCGCCCCAGTGACCGAAGAAGCCGAACCGGCGCCGCCCAAGGCTCCTGTTGTGCCGCCGCCGCGCTTTGCCCTGCAACTGCTGCGCGCCGGGCACTGTCTGTTGCTGGTCGAGCTGACCACCGGCCAGCCGTTTCAGAGCCGTGACCCTTCCTACTTGCTGCTCAAGGACATGCTGCGCGCTGCCGGGCTGCCCGACAGCCCGCAGATCATCGGCGAGCCGGTGCGCTGGCCATTGCTGGTGCGTGGGCAGATGGATCAGGGGCCGGAAGCCGCGCGTGATTTCGTGCAGGGTTTTGTCGGCGCTCGGCTGGAAGACGAAGCGTGCGCCTGCCTGTGGCTGGTCGGTCTGCCGGCGATGAAATACGCCGGTGAGGTGGATGCCGAGTCGTACAATCTGGAACTTCAGGTCGAAGGTCTGGGAGCTGCCTGGGCGCTGCCGGGCCTGGAATTAATGATGGACGAGCCGCAACGCAAGGCTGACGTCTGGAAAGCCATGCGTCGGCTGATGACGCGCTGGAAATCGATTGATGAGTGACGCCGTAACCTTCCGCCGCATGACTGAAGCCGATCTGGATGCGGTGCTGAAAATCGAATACGCGGCGTTTACCCACCCGTGGACACGCGGGATCTTTCTCGACGGGCTCAAATCCTACGAAATCTGGCTGATGTTCGAAGGTGCACAGCAGGTGGGCCATGGTGTGATTCAGGTCATCATTGATGAAGCGCATCTGCTCAACATCACCGTCAAACCGGAAAATCAGGGCCGTGGCCTAGGTTTGCTGCTGCTCGATCATCTGATGAAGCGCGCTTACCAGCTCAATGCCCGCGAATGTTTTCTGGAGTTGCGTGACAGTAACCGGCCAGCCTATCGTCTGTATGAACACTACGGTTTCAACGAGATAGGCCGGCGTCGTGATTACTACCCGGCAGCGGACGGCGGCCGTGAAGATGCGGTGGTCATGGCCTGCACGCTGCTGGACTGACAGCGCCGGATCAGCGCTGATTACCGTCCAGCGGGTCGACGATCGCCAGTTCTTCCTCGTCCAGCCCGTCGCCACCGCCAATGTCATTTTCGTCGACGACGGTCAGGTCCAGGTCGGCTGGATCGTCTTCGCCCTGTTCGGACGCAGAGCGGGCGCCGTCTTCACGGATCAGGATTTCCGGAGACAGGTCGTCGTCGGTCGAATGATGGTCGTCAGTCGACGCGCCGGTCAGCCCGGCTTCACGCACACGCTGATCCGGAATTTCATGTTGCAGCTCGTCTTCAGGGATAAGATCGCCGATACGGGCCGGTTCTTCCTCGTCGAAATCGAGTGTTTCCATGGAGCCCATGCGGTCTTCGTTGTCATCGATGGGTTCTGGTTCGGTGGCAACAAACGGGCGGCGTGAATCGTTCATGAGAAATCCTCATTTCAGGTGGTCGTAAAAAGTTGACCGGCCCTGACTTTGAAGATTCCTTTTTTGTTGACCGTGACTTGAAGGACCGGACCTGAGTCCAAGGCTGGGCATCATTATCGAGGCGTCAAAGCATGAACGAGCTACAAGACCTGATTGATAACAATGCACGCTGGGCCGATGCGATAAAGCAGGAAGACCCTGACTTCTTCGCCAAGCTGGCCCGCCAGCAAACGCCGGAATTTTTATGGATCGGTTGTTCGGACGCGCGTGTGCCGGCCAACGAGATCGTCGGCATGCTGCCCGGCGATCTGTTCGTGCACCGCAACGTCGCCAACGTCGTGCTGCACACGGACCTGAACTGCCTGTCGGTGATCCAGTACGCGGTCGACGTGTTGAAGGTCAAGCACATCCTCGTCACCGGCCACTATGGCTGTGGCGGCGTGCGCGCCTCCATGCAGGATCGCCAGTTCGGCCTGATCGACGGCTGGCTGCGCACCATTCGTGATCTGTACTACGAAAACCGCGAATTGCTCGCCAAACTTCCGACCGAAGAAGAGCGTGTCGACCGTCTGTGCGAACTGAACGTGATTCAGCAGGTGGCCAACGTCGGTCATACCAGCATTGTGCAGAACGCCTGGCACCGTGGGCAGAGCCTGTCTGTGCATGGCTGCATCTACGGCATCAAGGATGGCCGCTGGAAAAGCCTCGACGTGACCATCAGCGGTTTCGAGCAACTGCCGCCGCAATACCGCCTGCGTCCGCAGGACTGATCATCGCGCGTTTGATCCGCGTTATCGGCTGCCAGCCCGTTTTCGAACGTGCTGGCTGGCGGTAATCAGGCCCTTACAAGACAAACCGTTGCACCATCGTATTCAAATCGGTCGCCAGCATCGACAGCGCATTACTCGCGACGGTGGTCTGCTGTGCGCCGGACGCCGTCTGGCTCGACAGGTCACGGATGCTGCTCAGGTTGCGATCCACTTCCCCTGCAACTTGCGCCTGCTGTTCAGCGGCACTGGCGATCAGCAGATTGCGGTCGTTGATGGTGGCCGTCGAGCTGATGATGACGTTCAATGCCTCGCCGGTTGCGGCGGGCTGTTCCAGGGTGAGGTTGGCCTGAGTGGCGGTATGGCGCAGCGAACTGGCGGTCTGTTGAGTGCTTTGCTGCACGCCGCTGATCAGCCCCTCGATTTCTGCCGTCGACGCGCTGGTGCGTTGCGCCAACGAACGGACTTCATCGGCCACCACGGCAAACCCGCGTCCCGCTTCGCCCGCGCGTGCCGCTTCGATGGCGGCGTTCAACGCTAGCAGGTTGGTCTGGTTGGCAATGGCGCGAATCACGTCGAGAATGCTGCTGATGCTCTGGGTGCGTTCGGCCAGCCCTTCAGCCTGATGCGAAGAGTCGAGCACGTTTTCGGTGAGTTCCTTGATCGAGCTGATGGTTGCCGACAGCTTGTCCTTGCCTTGTGCTGCCGCCTGGGTCGAAGCCTCGGATTCGGTCACGGTATTGCTGGCGTTACCCGCCACTTCCACGGCAGCCTGGCTCATCTGATTGACCGCAACGGCGGCCTGTTCGATTTCATCGTTCTGCAATTGCAGGTTGAGCGCGCTGGCCTCGGCGATGCTGCCCATCTCCTGCACCGACTGCGATAACTGGGTCGCCGCCGCGTAAATCTGGTCAATAGTGCTGTGCAGGTTGGTGCGCATACGTCCCAGCGTGATCAGCAGTTGCGCAGTCTCGTCCTTGCCATCCGGGATCTGGTGCTCGCTCAGGTCGCCATCGGCAATTGTGCTGGCAATGTGCAAGGCGTGACGTACCGGATGGATAATGCTGACACTCAGCCGCCAGGCCAACAGCAGAGTCAGCGCCAGGGCAATGGCAATCGCGCTCAACGCGATGATTCGGGTCTGTTCGTAGCTGGCGCCTGCCGCCTCGACAGCACTGGCGGCACTTTGCTTGTTCAGTTCGCGCAGCAGTTGCACTTGCATGTCCATCAGGTCGCCTTGCAGCGACAGCATGGTGTTGGCCAGCATCCTGGCTTCATCCAGTTTGTTCTGTTCGATCAGTGCAATCTGCTCCTGCAAGCCGGGCATGAACGCTTTGTAAGCGTCCTGTAGCGCCACGATGGAATCGTGTTCGGTGCCGGACTGCACGCGTGCGAGGTAGTCCGCGAAACCTTTCTCGACCTCGTTCTTGAGCTGTTCAACGTTGATCTTGCTGTTGATGACCGCGCCGGGGTCATCGGCATTGGCAATCAGGCGGGTGGTTTCGCTGCGCAGTTTGACCAGGCCGATGGCGATGGCGTCGGCCATGGCGATACTCGGCAGCGCGCCGCTCTCTACCGCCTCGCCCTGCTCGCGGATGGCCTGCATTTGCAGCAAGCAGAACGCGCCCAGTGCGACCATCAGCATCGAGCTGATGCCAAAGCAGATCACGAGCCGTGGGGTGATTCTGAAGCGGCGCAGCAGCGTCGTTGTGGTTCGCCGACGTAAAAAACCAGGCATAAATCGTTTCACGGCACACGACCCCTATAAGCACACGGACCTTCTCGGAGAGCCGTTTATAGGGCAGTTGTGTGATGTCTTTATGACATCTTTCGATTAATTCGAAGGCAGACGATGGCTTGCAATCAAGGCGCGCCGATTTCTTCCATCAGTTCGTCGAGAAAGCGCTTCAATCGAGTGTGTCTGACCTTCGCCATCTGCTCACCTGTGTGGGTTTTGAAGCCCTCAGCGAGGTGCAGCAGCTTGGTGTGAAAGTGATCAACGGCAAACTGCTTGTCGTCATAAGGGCGCTGGCTGGCGTGAGGATCGGTCGGGTCGTAGAGCAATCCGCCCATCCGGCCTGAGACATAGAAGGTGCGTGCCACGCCAAGCATGCCCAGTGAGTCAAGCCGGTCAGCGTCCTGCAAAATCTTCGCTTCCAGCGTCAACGGGGTGATCGCCGCCGAGAAACTGTGCGCCTCGATAGCGTGGGCGACCGCTGCAATGCTTGCTTCATCCCATCCCATGCCGGTCAGCAATTCACTGGCCCGTGCCGCCGCCAGTCTCGATGCGCCGGCGCGAAACGGTGAATCCTTTTCCACCGAAACGCAGTCGTGCAGCAGTGTGGCGGCGACCAGTACTCGGGCATCGCCGCCTTCGTGATTCCGGATGGCACAGACGTTATTCCAGACGCGCAGCAAGTGCGAGACGTCGTGCGAACCGTCGATTTTTTCGGCGTGGGTGTAGGGGATCAAGTGGTCGGCGAGATCTTCGAATGGGGCAAAGTGTGCGGCGATCATCAGGTTTCCTTGTGCATCTGCACGGGCGACAGCATTACCGAAAATCCTGCCGTGAAAAAACCTACTGCGCAAGCAACTGGCTGATCGGGCCGCCAAGCAGCGCGGCACCATGGGCGTTGAGGTGAATGAAGTCCTTATAATACGAGGTCAGATTGCCTATCAGGCATTGCCCGCCGCGACAGAAAGCGTCGTCCAGGCTGATCAGCCTGATCTGATTCCGCTGGCTGGCCTGGTTGAACAGTTCGCGTGTGAAGTGTTGCAAAACATCATGCTGCCCGACAGAAACCGACAGTTTGCCGACTCGCTGCAATTTCTGCACGTCGCTGTCCGAGGTGTCGCGTGCCAGGCGGTAGTAGAGGTTTTGCGGATTGATCAGCTGCTGCGGCACTTGCGCGACGATGAACACCTCGCTGCCGATATTCCGGTAGGCCTGAATAGTTTTTTCAAGGGCTTGCTTGAAAACTGCTCTTGAGGCAGCTCGGGTTCTTTCCTGATGATCGTCGGAGATCAGGAAATATTTGCTCATCTTTCTCTCGTCATAATCCCCGTCGGTGTAAAGCGTCCAGCGTGCAACCAGCAACACGTTCCTGATCCGGTGCTGCCTGACGTATTCAAACTCGCGGTTGGCCAGAGCCTGGCATACGCCTGGGTCGTAATTACCGCTGGCGACATCCACGCCCAGCAACGGAGGGCAGCCGCCCAGTCCGATATGCACGAGGGTTTTGCCCTGCGCACGCGCTGCGCTGTCGAACGTCGAGAGCAAGGCTTCCGAATGACTGTCGCCAAACAGTGCCCAGTCTGGTGCCTGCTCGGGATTGGCCAGACCAAACAGGCAGAAATCGATCGTCCAGCCCTTGCCGTTGTAGCCTTGATCGCAGGTGTCGCGTGTCTGCGGGTCGGCAAATGCCTGGCGCATCGCCGCCGGGTCGACGTTGAAGCGCTGAGTGAAGCCGTTGTTGAGATAACCGGTCAGCCCCAGGGCGATGAACAGCGCCGAGGCGAGGCCGGCAGAGGTGAATACCTGCTGCCGATCGAGTTTTCCAGCTTTGCGAAAAGGCTGCTCGACGAAACGCCAGCTCAGCCAGGCCAGCAGCAAGGCAAGTACAGTAAGCGCGAGCATCACCGCCGGGTGCGGTTCGCTCAGGCTGGTTTGACGGGCGAAGGCAAACAGCGGTTGGTGCCACAGGTAAGCGCTGTAGCTGAGCATGCCGATGAATACCGGGGTTCTGCCACTCAGTAGCTGGCCAACCCAGGTTTTGCCATTGGCGAACACGATGATCAGCGTTGCGCCCAGCACCGGCACCAAGGCGTTGAAGCCGGGGAGGGGCGTGCTGCTGTCGAAAAAGATGACGCTATAAACGATCAGCAGAACGCCCATCACTGCTGCAGCCTGCGCAACGGGGCTGGCGGTGTCGGCGTTTCGCGGGTGCGAGGCGAAGTAGAAGGCGATAAAAGAGCCTGCCAATAATTCCCAGGCCCGCGCATGCAGCAGGTAGAAGGTGTCGCTGGCATCCTGACGTGCGCCCAGTTGCGCCAGCGTCAGGCTCGCAGCTGCGACAATCGCCAGCAGAGCAACGACCCTGGTTTGGCCCATGCGCCAGCCGAGCATCAACACCAGCGGAAAAAACAGGTAGTACTGCTCTTCCACGGCGAGCGTCCAGGTGTGCAGCAGCGGTTTGAGTTCCGCCGTTGCATCGAAATAGCCGCTTTCCAGCCAGAACAACAGGTTGGATGAAAACGTCGGTACCGCCACCAGACTCTTGGCGAAATATTTCAGATCAGGTGGATCAAGCGTTGCCCAGGCGACAGGCAGGCAGACCAGCGTGACTACGAACAGCGCCGGCAGGATGCGTCGTGCACGCCGCTCGTAGAAGTTGATCAGCGAAAATCGGTCGTTTGCCATCTCCGCGATGATGATCGAGGTAATCAAATAGCCAGAGATCACGAAAAAGATGTCGACGCCGACGAAGCCACCGCTGAACATTGGCAAACCGGAGTGAAACAGAATGACAGGAAGCACCGCCAGCGCGCGCAGGCCATCGATCTCGGGACGATAGCCGAGCGCGGGATTATGAAAAATGCCCATGAAGTGTGTTCTCGAAGGGGTGGTGGCAGGTGTCGGTGGCAACAGGCGGGAGGCTGCAACATGGAATAGCTACCGCCAGCGCGGGGCGCTGGACGCGTCTGACGGAAGGACGGAACTGGCTGAAGAACGGGACTGGCGCAAGAGGAAACAGCGGGAAAATTATCGGCTCAATCGCCTGTAGTTTTTTAGTTCAGGTCTCTGCGTTTGTCCACCCGCTAATGGCCGTGTCGAGCCGCCAATGAGCAGCTCTCACCCTGAAACCGGAAAGCCCTTTATAATTCATGGTTTTTACCTCCCCTCGATGCGAGAACCATTGTGAGCTTACCGTCCTGCCCGAAATGCAATTCCGAATTCACCTATGAAGATGGCAGCCTGCTGATCTGCCCGGAATGCGCCCATGAGTGGTCCGCTGACGCCGGTAGCGCCGATGCATCAGACGACGTGAAAGTGATCAAGGACTCCACCGGCAATGTGCTGAAGGACGGCGACACCATTACCGTGACCAAGGATCTGAAGGTCAAAGGTTCTTCGTTGGTGGTCAAAGTAGGTACCAAGGTCAAGAATATTCGCCTGGTCGACGGTGATCACGACATCGACTGTAAGATCGATGGCATCGGCGCGATGAAGCTGAAGTCCGAGTTCGTCCGGAAAGTTTGATCCGGACACGCAATCGCTTTAACGTGAACGCCACATGCCTGTGTTCTGCCGTAACAGGTGGTGGCTCTTTCCAAGGCAGGTGAATTGCATGTCGACAAGCCCCGCACCTTATTTGCAACCTGATGAATGCGTCGTGCTGTTCGATGGCGTCTGTAAGTTGTGCAATGGCGTGGTCCGGTTTCTGATCCGTCATGACCCGCATCGGCGTCTGCGACTGGCAGCGGTGCAATCAAAAGAAGGCCAGGCTCTGCTGCAATGGGCCGGCCTGCCGCTGGACGAATTTCACACCATCGCCGTCATCGTCAACAATCGTGTGTTTGTGCGTTCTGACGCTTTTCTGCACATCATGGGGCTGTTGCCTGCGCCGTGGCCGCTGCTCAAGGTGCTGCGTATTTTTCCGCGCGCTCTGCGCGACTGGGCTTACAACCGCATCGCGCTCAATCGCTACCGCCTGTTCGGGCGCTATGATCATTGCCTGTTACCGTCGCCCGAGCACCGGCAGCGTTTCCTTGGCGAGTGACGACCGGCGGTCATTTGTAAAGTCTCATCGCCATGGACGGGTTGTGATCCACCTTGGCGGTCCGTAGAATTCGCAACATCTGGCTGTATCCCCCCATATTCACAATAATCCACTGTGCACACTGCGCCCGATTCTGAGGTCGAGCGGAGCGTTTTTGCGTTGGTTTTTCGGTGGGGCAGGCCGTGGTTTCTGTACAGGTGTCAGGCGTGTTGTTACGCGTGGCGGTCGACCTTCGGGTTGGAACATTTTTAGAGAGCTGTAAATTCTTGATAACGATACCTCCGAACGCCAAAGAAAATGAAAGCCCAGGCAGCTGGCTGTGCGTCTTCGCGCTGGCCTTGGCGGCTTTTATTTTCAATACCACCGAGTTTGTGCCGATTGGCCTGTTGAGTAACATCGGCCAGAGCTTCGACATGACCCCGGCACAGGTCGGGCTGATGCTCACGATCTATGCCTGGGTCGTGTCACTGATGTCGCTGCCGATGATGCTGGCAACCCGCAACATCGAGCGCCGCAAGCTATTGATGTTTGTGTTCGGCCTGTTTGTGGTCAGCCACGTGATCTCTGCGATGGCCTCCAGCTTCGCGATCCTGCTGGTGAGCCGGGTCGGTATTGCGTTTGCGCACGCGGTGTTCTGGTCGGTCACGGCGTCGCTGGCCGTGCGCATCGCGCCGCCGGGCAAGCAGGTTCAGGCGCTTGGCTTGCTGGCGACCGGCACTTCACTGGCGATGGTGTTGGGTATTCCGCTGGGGCGTGTGTTGGGTGAAGCGCTGGGCTGGCGCACCACGTTTCTGGGCATTGCCGGGGTCGCTGCGCTGGTCGTCTTCCTGCTGGCGCGGGCGCTGCCGTTGCTGCCCAGCCAGAACTCCGGCTCATTGCGCAGCCTGCCGATTCTGTTCAAGCGTCCCCGCCTGATGGCGATTTACCTGCTGACCGCTATTGTGGTCACCGCGCATTTCACAGCCTACAGCTATATCGAGCCGTTCACGCAGACCGTGTCCAGACTCAGTGGCGAAATGACCACCATCCTGCTGCTGGTCTTCGGCGGTGCCGGGATCATGGGCTCGATCATCTTCAGCCTGTTCAGCGATCGCTTCCCGAACGGGCTGCTGATCACCGCCATCGGTACGCTGACCTTGTGCCTGCTGATGCTGCTGCCGCTTTCCGGTGACTCGACCATGCTCGGCACGCTGACGGTGGTCTGGGGCATGGCTATCATGTGTTTCGGACTTCTGTTGCAGGCACGAGTGCTGGCGCTGGCACCGGACGCGACCGACGTGGCAATGGCGCTGTTCTCAGGCATCTTCAACATCGGGATCGGCGGCGGTGCGCTGCTCGGCAGCGTAGTGAGCAGCCACTTGGGCGTTGCGAACGTCGGTATCGTCGGCGGCTTGCTGGCCCTTGGCGGGCTGGGGTTGTGCTGCTTCACGACGCATCACTTCGGCAAGGTCCGGCCCGCTGCCGAGGTGCCGGCCGAGAGCAAATGATGCGCGCATAAAAAAGCTCGCTGACCGTGCAAGGCGATCAGCGAGCTTTTATGTATTCACGGCTGACTCAGGCTTTGAGCCGGCCCAGCCATTCCAGCGACGTTCTCCAGATGCAGATCCCCAGGAAGTACGCTGACATGGCCAGCCACAGGCCCATGACCAGCGGGCCGTTGTGCGGATGGTTGATGATCAGCAGGGCGCTGGACAGCAACCACACGGTGGTAACCGCGATGTTGATTGGCATGAAGCGGCGTACGCGAAACGGGTGCAGGAACTTCATGCGGGTCAACGTCAGCAATGCCAGGGCAATGATGGTGACGAACGTCAGCCACGGCGCCGGAGACAGAATATAAAGACACAGCGCAACCACGTTCCATGCCGCCGGGAAACCCTGGAAGTAGTTGTCCTTGCTTTTCATGTCGACATTGCAGAAGCAGAACAGTGACGAGACCAGAATCACCGAAACGCTCAGCAGCAGCGTGTAGTCCGGGACCGGAATGTATCGATAGATGAACAATGCCGGGATGAATACGTAAGTCAGGTAATCGATCACCAGGTCCAGCACCGAGCCGTCGAAGTGCGGCAGTACCGAGGTGGTGTTGACCTTGCGCGCCAGCGAGCCGTCCACGCCGTCCACGATCAGCGCGGCGCCGAGCCACAACAGGCAGGCTTTGGGTTCATTGTTGAACAAGGCAATGGTCGCCAGAAACGCAAGGACGACGCCGGTGGCGGTGAAGCCATGCGCGCCCCAGGCGTTGAGTCTGGCTATGCGTTGATTGGTTATCACGGGGGCGCTCTCCAGGAAGTAATGCTTGCCAGGGTGTGCCGCAAACCTGACTGGTAGCAACTATCGACCCGGCAATTGCCGATAAGTTTAGCGGTGACTATCCCTTGTTTCCCGGTTGTTTTCCAGAAAACTGCGATCTGTTCCAGACCGCTCGTCACCGTATTCTTCCGGTTCGACGAAGCAGGTAGGCGATTCACCGTTGGCATTGAGTTGGTTGATCAGGGTCGGCTGGCCTTGTTCATTGAAGAAAACCTGACCGACACCTGCCGAGTTCCATAAGCGTTCACCAGCCTTGCTGTGCTCGGGCGTACGCGGGATGACCTTCATCAGGCGTCGCTTGGTGAACCAGTTCAGCGGTGAGCGGGGTGAGTATAACCAGCGATTCAGCCGATCAAAAGTGTCCAGTAAGCGTCGGGGGAATTCATTCTTGATACCACTGCTGGTGATCTGCCAGATATGAGGCCCGCCGCTGCGGTGGCGAATCAGGATTTCGTAGACGAACGAGTAGTGCACATCGCCCGACAGAATCACGTAATTGCCCGGGGTTCTGGAGTGGCGAAAGATGTTCAGAATGACATTCGCTGCGCCACGGTGCGCCATCCAGTTCTCTGCATCCACCAGCAACGGGTAGCCGCACCAGCTGAAAATCCGCTGTATCGCTTCGATCAGCTTGACCCCGAACACCGGCGCGGGCGACACGATAATCGCTGATTTATGATCGATCAGTTCCTGTTGCAGTTCGCTGAGTGCCTCCCAGCCCAGCAGGCCGGACGGGTGATTGAAGTTCGACTCGCTGCGCCAGCGCCGCGTCCGCGTATCCAGGACCACCAGCGCCGGGCTGGTGGGCAGCACGTAATGCCACTGTTGAAACTTCAGCAACTGATCGATCAGCGCGTTCTGGGCGTAGCTGTCGAGTTGATTGTCTTTGCTGACGGCCTGTTCACTCAACCGATGTACCTGTTGCACCAGGTCGTTGAGCGCGTCGGGATTGTTGCCCCAGCCTTGACAGAGCAGATAGGCGAGCAAGGCATTGCCGATAATGCGTTTCGAGAACGGATGGCTATACGCCGTCTGCTCCCAGTTGGCTGACAGGTTCCAGTCATCGGTGATGTCGTGGTCATCGAAGATCATCATGCAGGGCAGATGGGCCATCGCGCGCGCCACGCCCCCAAGCCCGGCGACGAATTCGTCGATCAACAGTTGCTCTTTGGCGTAACGCTCGAGTTCTTCTGCGTCGAGCGGAGGCATGTCCGGTTTGACAAGTGTCCAGGGCGTCGGCGACCAGACCAGCAGGTACATCGCCAGCACCTCCGCCAGCGTCACCAGGTGGTTGTCGGCGGTGCTGCTGGTAAACACTGGCTTGCTGGCACCGCCAAAGAATCGCTCGCGCAGTGTGTCGTTGCTTTTCAGCGCGGGCAACAGGTCGGCGCGCTGGTAGTAGCTGGCCGGATGCGTATAGAGGCTGGCGCTGTCCTCGACCACGGCGCCCTCCAGTTGCTCATCGAACAGTTCCAGGCGTTCGATCAGCGCATGAACGACACGCAGCATAGGCCCGGCGACGTCATCAGCGTAGATCTGGTCGCCGCTCATCATCAACAGGGCCGGGCGTTGCTGCGGTTGTTTGGCGTCGGCCAGCAAACGGTCCACACAGAGGAGACCGTCTGCGGCGCAATGGTGTGGCTTGCGGCAGGAGCCGTGCAGCAAGTGATCAATGCTGCTGCGCACCACAAAGTTCGGGTAACGGGCGCCTTCGTACAGCAGGTGCGGTGCCCATTCGGCAATGCCTCCGGGCTCGCCGTCCACCAACAAGTCGTATTCGATCCAGCTGTCTCGGGGCAGATCGGCACCCAGTTGCAGGTCAATCAGATGAATGAACGCGTGGCGGCCCACGGCGATGACCTGGCATTGCGGGTCGGCGAGCACATAGTCGACGAAACCGTCTGTGGCGTTGTCCGCCGTTGCTTGTCGCAGGCGCAGCGTGAGGCCCAACGGACGCGAACCCACCAGCCACAACACCAGGCGGCCGGCTTCCTGACGGCGTAACAGCGGGCCTGCGAGGACGGCGGGTAATGACGCGGGTTGTTCTGCGGGCGAAGAGGGCATCCTGATTCAAAACTCTGGTGAGACCTTAGGCGAGAAATAGTAACGCAGCAGGCGTTGAAAGTTCTTGTTACACGGCTAAGGCATCAGACTCAGCCTGTTTCAAGGCATTGCAGCATGAGGTCAGAGCCCTGAACCCCAACCGGACGAAGCGTATGCCTTTGCCACTTCAGTGGCACTCGGCAAAGCCGATAGCTTCTCTCATACAGGGTCTGAAACGGTCGACACCTCGTGTCCCCGTAATCAGTCTCTGCCCGCTGTTCTGACGAGAGATCCCCCGTATGAACTGGTTCTATAACGCCAAGCTGTCTACCAAACTGTTTATAACGTTTGCCCTGTGTGCGTTGATCACTCTCGGTGTAGGTATGGTTGCCAGTCGGGGCATTGCCGAGCTTGCGTCCAATCTCAAACTCGCGTTCTCCAACAACCTGGTGTCAGTGTCCAAAACCAGCGAGACGATGACCAATGCGGTCGAGCAGAACCGCGACGTGTACCGCTACATCAGTGTTTTCGCGGCCAATGCGCCGCAAAATGCAAAAGATGATGTCATCGCCAGCTTGCGAAAAAATCGTGTTGAAGCAGAAAAGGCTTATTCGACCTATCGGGCCACACCCCTCGAAGATGACGAACGTGCTGCCGGTGATCAGATGGATAAAGACTGGCCCGCCTATCAGGCGCTGATCGATCGGGCCGTGGGCGTCATATCGTCCGGTGACCTTGGCGCGGCAAGAGCCCTGGTGGACGGTGAGGTTCGCACGGCCTATCTCAAGATAATGGAAGAGCTGAGCATCATGGTCGGCTCCAACAACCGTCAGATTGGCGAAGGCGCTACAGCTGCCGAGAAGACAGAGTCGACAGCCACCCTCAATCTGTATATCGGTATCGGCATCGCGTTCGTTGCCGCATTTGGCCTGGCACTGTTTATCAGTCGCGTGATCAGTACCCCCATCGCTTCGGCACTTGTCAGCGCGCAGCGCATTGCCGGTGGCGATCTGACCCAGCCGATTGTCAGCACTCACCGTGATGAAGCAGGTTTGATGCTGACTGCGCTGAGCGGCATGCAGGATAACCTCAAGGGGACGATCAGGCAGATTTCCAGCGCTGCCGACCAACTCGCCTCTGCCGCTGAAGAGCTGAACGCCGTGACTGAAGAAAGCAGTCGCGGTCTGACACGTCAGAACGGCGAGATTCAACAAGCCGCCACGGCGGTCAACGAAATGACGGCGGCGGTGGAAGAGGTCGCGCGCAACGCCATGTCGACATCCGACGCTTCCCGCCAGACCAGCACCGAGGCCGCTACCGGCCGAGATCAGGCCCGTGATGCCGTAAATGCCATCAACACCGTCAGCAATGAAATCAGCAGCTCGACCACCATGGTTGAAGAGCTTGCCGGACGCGTTCGTGACATTGGCAAAGTGCTGGATGTGATTCGTGGTATCGCCGAGCAGACCAATCTGCTGGCGCTAAACGCCGCCATTGAAGCCGCGAGAGCGGGTGAGCAGGGCCGCGGCTTTGCGGTGGTGGCCGATGAAGTACGCGCTCTGGCAGCCCGTACTCAAGCGTCCACGGGTGAAATCGAAGCCATGATCGGCAGTGTTCAGGCGAGCGCCGATCAGGCCGTGCGCGCCATGGGCAACAGCCGGGAGCTGGCCAGCAACACTCAGGTTCTCGCCAAGGCGACCGGTCAGTCGCTGGAGCGTATCGCGAAGAGCATCGCTGAAATCAACGACCGCAACATGCTCATCGCCACGGCTTCGGAAGAACAATCCCACGTTGCCCGCGAAGTGGACCGCAACCTGATCAACATTCAGGACCTGTCCACGCAGACCGCTGCCGGCGCTCACCAGACCAGTGCTTCCAGCCAAGAGCTGTCCCGTTTGGCGATCTCTTTCAACAATCTGGTGGGCCAATTCAAGGTCTGACAAACCTCAGGGCTGTTTGCCCGACAAGCGCTTCTGAAAAAAGAAGCGCTTGTGCCCACGTGGATAATCATCGATCTGGCCGAACTCGGTATAACCATGACGGCGATAGAGGTCCGGCGCCTGAAAGTCGAAGGTGTCCAGCCAGATGCCAACGCAGGCTTTTTCCACCGCCAGATCCTCGGCCATCTGCATCAAACGCGAACCCATGCCTTGGCCTCGTGTCTGCTCGGGTACCACCAGCAGCTCGATGAACAGCCATTCGAACAGAAGGCGAGCGTGCAACCCGCCGACGACCTCTCCGGTCTCGTCATCGCGAATGAACATCGCTACTTTTTCGGATTTCCCGTCCCCCGCCTGCTCAGCGTTGAAGCGTTTCAATGGCTCCAGAATCGCCAGACGATCTTCCTCTGTCGGGTTGGTATTGACGTCAATGTGAATGCCCATGCAGTGGCTCCCAGCCAGATGATTGCGCGCCGAGATTAAAGCGGGGTGTGACCGGGGTAAAGCACAAGTGCTTTGTTAAGCGGCAAAATGCGCACGGGTACGAGTTTGGTCAGAAATCAGTGTATGAATTTAGCTGCCGTGAAAGCGAGGCCCGCAAGCACCATCGATATCTGGATAAAGCGCCAGGAGGCATCAGAAATGGATTTTTGAACATCCGTTGATATCGATCCTCGGAGTACCTCTAGATCTGTCTTGGTCGCCATACGCTCCTCGATACCGTCGAAACGTTTGTCAACGGCATCGAAACGCTTGTCAACTGCATCAAAGCGCTTGTCAACTGCATCAAAGCGCTTATCAACGGCTTCGAAACGTTTGTCGACAGTATCAAAGCGCTTATCGACGGCTTCGAAACGCTTGTCAACAGCATCAAAGCGCTTATCGACGGCTTCGAAACGCTGATCGACGCCGTCGAGCTTTGTTTCGATACGCACCAAGCGTTCCCTTACTTCTGGAATCGACTTCTCAAGATTTGCTACACGAGCTTCCATTTGCCCATCTCCAGAGGGTTTTGAGGGTCCAACAGTTTTCTTGAATGGCTTGTATCGAGTATGAAATACCCCGAAATCAACGTTCATTCCAGTCCGTCCGGGTTCAAAGATCGCTCAACGGCTTACAGTTTCATGGCAGACGCGGCGCGATGTTCGGCCTGACAGAGTGGGGCGCGAAGAGACAATACCATTGGGTCTCGGCATTAGAGTTCGGACGGTTCTGGTTCTGCTGTAGGCAAATACCTTTTGCCGTGTATATCCATGAACACTGGCGATGGCCGTAGCTGAAGCGGCATCAGAGGCGGGCACCAAATCCTGGTCACTGGTGCCGTGTACTGGGCGCCCGGCGCTGCGCCAGCATGTGGTCTGCCGCTACACCAGACACTCAAAGGCGTCATTGCGCGCGAAGCAGGCGCAGTTGCGGCCCGCCCGTTTGGCTGCGTACAGCGCGTTGTCGGCAGCGCTTATCAGGCTCTCGGGCGAGGTCTTGGGTGCAATGGCGCAGGCTACGCCAAGGCTGATAGCTACGAGCGCACCTTCACCGAGCACCGGGTGCGGGAGTTTGAGGGCTGCCACCGAGGCTTGCAGGGCTTCGGCCATTTTTCTGGCCTGACGGGCATCGGCGTTCATCAATATCAGGATTTCTTCGCCGCCGAATCGAAACGCCATGGTGCCGCATTCACTTGCCTGTTGGCGAATCACGTCGCTCAACAACTTGAGGCAGGTATCGCCTTGTGGATGGCCATAACTGTCGTTGTAGGATTTGAAATGGTCGATGTCCAGCAGGATGATGGCCACATTGGTTGGCGCCTCCCGCGCGCGCTGCCAGAACGACGTGATCACTTCGTCCTGATAGCGTCGGTTGAATAATTGAGTCAGTGCGTCGGTACGCGCCATTTCTACCAGCTGCGCTTGCAGCAGACGACCCCGCAATGCGAACAGGTAGCTCAGGCGGCTGCCGCGTTCCAGAAAATAAGAGGCCATCAACAGCAGTGCCGCCGTCGACACAAATAGCACGGCATTGGCCTGCCAGGTCAGAAAGTCAGCGAAACCGGCGATATAAGTCGTGACCAGTTGAATGGTCAGCATGCACAGCATGGCGACGGTCGCGTGACGCATCGGGAGCTGCTGGATCATGGTGCAATAGACCATGAGCAGCAGCATGCCCAACTGATAATGAAGCTGGTAAGGGCTATTGCTGTGGATCATTACAATCAGAGGCATCAGTGACGCGACGACAGTGCCGGTTGCAGCCGTTGTTTCCAGAACCCGGCGAGAGGTGATATGTCGGGCGAGCAACAGCATCACGATGAACATGGGGGTTATCACGCAGAGACGGCTGAGCGCTGCATAGAAAAACACGTCCCGTAACATCAGCCAGTCACTGATCAGGTACAGGTTATAAATCAGCGCGCCGCCAATGCCGACAGTGGTAACGAATTGCACACGCTGCTGATGGGTGTCCGCTTCATAACGTCGCTCCAGCTCCTTGCCGAAACGCAGCCCGGCTACACCTGAAGCAATCGTCTGCTCTACCTCGGCGAGGGTCTGCGAATCTTCAGAATTGGGACGATCAGTGGCGGGAGCGAGCATGTTGCACCGGGGCATTGACATCGAGTCTGTTAGGACATTGAAGATGATGTCTTAGTCCTATCAATCTGCAAAGTGCTAACCTGTCATAGCGACCAGCGGTATCGACATTGGCTGGCTGGCCGGCGTTTTAGCCTACGCTGGACATTCTATTTACCATCTATAGTGGTGATGTGCTTCGACTCGGACGTGTGGTTTGTCCCCGAAGCCAGCGTGCTGAAAGCCTGAATTCAATGCCGCGCGAGAAATGCAGACCGAGCCAGCTCCAGACCGGAACCGATATCAATGAATGCACCCAAAGAATCCGTAATCATCACTGGCATCACGGGCCAGGACGGCGCGTACCTCACACAGCTTCTGCTGGAAAAAGGTTACAAAGTCTACGGTACTTATCGCCGTACCAGCTCTGTCAACTTCTGGCGCCTTGAAGAACTTGGCGTCGCCCAGCATCCGAATCTGCATCTGGTCGAGCATGATCTGACCGATTTGAGCGCCAGTATTCGTCTGTTGCAAAAAGCCCAGCCCACTCAGATTTACAACCTGGCGGCCCTGAGTTTTGTGGGTGTGTCCTTCGACCAACCGATCACAACCGCCGAGATCACGGGGCTGGGTGCCGTCAACCTGCTCGAGGCGATACGTATCGTAGATCCCGGAATACGTTTTTATCAGGCCTCCACCTCTGAAATGTTTGGCAAGGTGCAAGAGGTGCCGCATGTCGAAACCACCTCGTTCTATCCGCGCAGCCCCTACGGTGTTGCCAAGCTGTACGCTCACTGGATGACGATCAATTATCGGGAGTCCTACGGCATCTTTGGCGCCAGCGGCATTCTTTTCAATCACGAATCGCCACTGCGTGGCAAAGAGTTCGTCACACGCAAGATCACCGACGCAGCCGCTCGTATTTCACTGGGTATGCCGCAGTTGCTGGAGTTGGGCAATCTGGATGCCAGACGTGACTGGGGATTTGCCAAGGAGTACGTCGAAGGCATGTGGCGCATGCTGCAAGCCAAAGAGCCTGACTCATTCGTTCTGGCCACCAACCGATCCGAAACGGTTCGTGATTTTGTATCCATGGCGTTCAAGGCGGTCGACATAAGTCTTGAGTGGGTAGGCAGTGCAGAAAACGAAAAAGGCGTTGACGTGAATACGGGCAAGACTCTCGTGCAGGTCAATCCAAAGTTCTATCGCCCCTCTGAGGTCGAGTTGCTTATCGGCAACCCCGAAAAAGCCAAAAACGTGCTTGGATGGGAGGCCAAAACCGGGCTTGAGGAGCTTTGCCGTCTGATGGTTGACGCGGATCTGAAGCGGAATCAGAAAGGCAGCTCGTTCTGAGCGTGCTGCTGCGTGCGGCATCAGGTGTGTTTCAAGGCGTCATCAGGCATGCCGCCTTGCTTGAATATCCGCTGGTTCACACCGATGAAGCCACTTCGTTGCGCCAATAATCGAGCAAGGTTGTCAGCGTGTCGTTCAGCGGGGTCGTCGGCTTCCAGCCAGTGGCGCGGTGTATGGCAGCGTTGTCGCCGTAAGCGCTGGGAATGTCCGAAGGACGCATGCGCTCCGGGTCGACGGTCACTTCAATGGCGCGTGAGCTCAGCGCTATCAGGCGATGGAGTATTGTCTCGATAGTGGTGGGCTCGCCGCTGCATATATTCAAGCACCTTGGATAACCTTCCTGACGGTCAGCCAGTTTCAGCAGGGCCATGTAGGCATCGCACACGTCTTGTACATCGAGAAAGTCTCGCGCCGCTTTCAGGTTGCCGACTTTCAGTTGCGCAGGCTGCTTTCCCGCCTCAATCAAGGCAATCTGCCGCGCGAACGATGCCGTTGCGAAATCAGGTGATTGTCTGGCTCCGATATGATTGAACGGGCGCACGACGATACCTTTGTGACCCTGACGAAAATGCTCGTCGACGGCTTTTTCGGCGGCAAGTTTACTGGCCGCGTAGGGATTCATGGGTTTGCAGACGCTGTGTTCGCCAAGCGCATGACCTTGCTTGAATGCCTCGCCGTATACTTCCGACGAGCTTACAAATAAAACGAACGCCTGCGGCGCACATCGCTGCACTGCCTGTAGCAGGTTCACGCTGCCCATGACGTTGGTTTGCCAAGTGAGGGCAGGGTCTTTGAAGCTGGTAGGAACATGCGTAATGGCCGCCAGATGCACTACATGAGTAGGGGTGGTTCGCGACAGTGCGGTCTCCAGGCCAACAGCGTCGCGAATATCACAATGCAAAGATTCGTTGGCATATGGCGAGGGAGCGGACTCGGCGCCGACCAACGCAGTGACATGATGTTCGGCATGTCGCAGCATGCTGCACAGCATCTGGCCAACGAAGCCGTTGGCACCAGTGATCAGAATGCGTTGCATTAGGGCTTCCTCAGTGACCGTGCTTTAGGCAACGGAGCTTAACAGACACTTTCGACACGGCAGGCCAGACCTGCTGCACATTGACATCCGCCACGCGTGCAGGGTTTCCATCGCAAGCCTGGCCCAATCGACGTTTTCTGGATCTCAGCCCGAATTTCGCAAAGAAATTAAATTTCACCCGTCATATTCCGACGAAATGCCTCCACTGCGTCTACGCTGATGCCGATATATGCTTACAACCCCACGATCGGTGCAGCCATGTTCAATACTCGCTTGAAAAAGGAATTACAGGCACAGCAGGCCGAGTTATTCATGTACCGGCAAATGCAGAAAGGGATCGACGCGCGGATGCTGGCGCTGACCCTGGATGCCAGCAATCGCATTACCCACGCCAATGACAATTTTCTGCAGGCGCTGGGCTACACGCTCAATCAGATTCTGGGCCGTGACCTGGACCAGCTGATCCCGAGCTACGTCAGACAGCTCAGTTGTTACCGTGACCTCAAGTCGGCCGTGCAGAACGGCGAGTCGGTCATCGACAGGTACCGATTTCTGCATGCCAACGGCAGTCTGGTCTGGATCCGCGCCATGTGGCAGCCGGTTCTGGATGAACAGGGCAAGCTGACGCATCTGCAGTGCTACGGATCAGACATCACCCAGACCGTCGAGACCGCTGCCGAGAATTCCGCGTTCATTCAGGCATTGCTGCGCTCGAGTGCGGTCATCGAGTTCGACCTGAGCGGGCATGTCCTGACGGCAAACGAGCAGTTTCTGCGCGGTATGGGGTACAACCTGGCGCAGATCAAAGGCAAGCATCACAGCATCTTCTGCGATCCGCAGGAAACGTCGCAGGCCCCGTATCGGGATTTCTGGGCGACGCTCAACCGTGGCGAGTTCGTCGCCGGCCGGTTCAAGCGTATCGACAGCAGTGGCCGGGAAGTCTGGCTGGAAGCGACCTATAACCCGGTCCATGATGCTCAGGGCAATCTCTATAAAGTCGTCAAATTCGCCACGCTGGTGACCGATCAGGTGGCCCGCGAAGATGAAGTCAGCCAAGCCGCCAGCGTGGCCTTCGAGATATCTCAGCAGACTGACATCAGCGCCCAGCGCGGCGCCGATGTTGTGCAGAACACGGTCGAGACCATGCGCAAGATTTCTCAAGAGATGCAGTCGGCTGCGTCCGGGATCGAAGCATTGGGCAAGCAGTCGTTGTTGATCAATTCCATCGTGCAAACCATCGGCGGTATCGCTCAGCAGACCAACCTGCTGGCGCTCAACGCTGCCATCGAGGCGGCTCGGGCTGGCGAACAGGGCAGGGGCTTTGCCGTGGTGGCTGACGAGGTTCGTCAGTTGGCAGGTCGAACCAGCGCAGCGACCGAGGAGATTGTCAGCGTCGTGCAGCAGAATCAGGCGCTGGCCGATGAGGCGGTGCGCGGCATGGCCAACAGTCGCACCCAGGCGGAGCAGGGGCTGGTGCTGGCTAACGAGGCGGGCGCGGTGATCGTTGAAATTCAGGAGGGTGCCAAGCAGGTGGTGGGTGCTGTCGGCCGGTTTGCCAATCAGCTCAGGTAACGCCTGATCTGCCGACTTCAGGTGTTGCGCGGCAGTGATGACCAGCAACACCTGATAGCTCTGGCATCATTTCTGGACGGCAGGCAAAATGCCGGATTGGATGGTCAGTGATCACAGCGCCCCAAGGTGCCCTGAATTGCTGGCTCCTCTCTGACAAGGACTGGTTGGATGCTGCTTGCTGTACTCGCTGTTCTCAACGTTTTCTGCCTGTTCGGCGGGCTGCTATTCAATGCGGAGTTATTGAATAAAGCGGGCGCCGACATCCCCCTGAAGAACTTGCAGACGCTTGAAATATACGGCCAGAGCCTGGCGGCAGTCAGCGTGTGTCTGGTGGCCTGGCGCGTCTGCATCTGGGCTCATGGTAAATGGGGGCATCAGCAACACCTCATGCGTTCCATTCTGCTGAGCACCGTCATTCTGGCCCCGGCGACCTGGTGGGTTCAGGGCGTGGTTCCGGACGTCATTGCCGAAGAGTTTCCGTCGGATCTGCGGGTTTACAGCCTGTACGCCTATGTGACGAAAAAAGGTCTGCTCTACGATTCATTGCAGATTCCCGGCATTCCTTATCAGGCGTATCGAGACAAGGGCGAGGGCAAGGCCTTCATCGCCAACCTCGGCGTACTCATGAGTGTCCAGGGTTCTTATGTCGAGCAGATCGACCGCAATTTCCAGGGATTCGCCCAAGCTGTCTTCAAAGGTTACACCCGGCGCAACGCCGATGTGCTTTATGAGCGCCTGCAAACGGAATTCATCCCGGTCTTTAACGATATCGCCCGTGAGTACACACGAGTAGAGGCTTTGCGGCGCTCCGGTGTACCGGGCAGCAATCGCAAGCCGCTGGCTGTATCCCAAAATGCCGTTGAAGCGCAGGCTCGGCCAAGTGCGCAAGACTATGCGCTGGCGATGCCTTCAGGCCTTCGCACCCGGCAAGCGCTGGCCAACACCCCTGAGGTCCGGCATATGGCGCGGCAGATGCTTGGCCCGCGCTATGTCGAGGGTATGGACCTGCTCGCAACCCGCATTCAGTTCAACGACTACCTCAACGGCATTGCCGCCAATATGGCCAGCGACGTGGCGAGTACCGACGTGCAGGGCGAGCAGAGCCTGAGTGTCCTGAAAAACATGTGGTTCGTGCCGTGGTCGTTGCTGAGCGGTCTTTTCATGGGGGCCCTCAATATCGTCGGCCTGCTGCTGGCGACCATCGAGCGCCGCGCCTTCATTCAGAAGAGAATTCTGGCCCTCAGAATCATGTCGATTGCCTTGATCGTGGTGATTCCGCTGTTGGCCGGCAACGCGATCATTCAATCGCCAGGCTACCGCACGGCGTTCAAGAGCATCGAGACAGGCCCGACCTTGATGGCCGGTGTCTTTCATTGGGCGATGTCTGCAGAAGCCATGTTGTACAACCTGACCAGGCCTCTGCTCAACGCGGAGTGAGCGGTTTAAAACGGAGTGAACCCAGTGCGCAAGAAATTCGTTGCATCAGTTCTGGCGATAACGGTCGCCACTTCAGTCACCGGATGCGCGCAGTTGGGCATCAGCAAGGAGCAAGCGGGTACGGTGATCGGCGGTATTGCCGGTCTGGCGGTCGGTGCGACGATGGGCAAGGTCAATGGCAAGATCGCCGCAGCGCTGGTCGTTGCGGGCGTTGGCGGCTACATCGGCAACCGTATCGGCCAGAGGCTGGATGACCAGGATAAACAGGCACTGGCGCTGCGCACTCAGGAAGTTCTGAATCAGCCCGCTACCCCTGTCGCGCAACCGACGACCCTTTGGCGTTCCGATCATTCCAATGCCAGCGCCCGGATCACGCCAGGCCCGGCATACACAGCAACCCGGACTATCGACGTCAAACGCACGCCCCATATTCAGGCCGTGCCGTCGATGAAACTGATCAATCAGCCTTACGTCACCCGCTCCGGTCTGAATGTGCGTTCAGCTCCCGACATGAGCGCTGGCAAAGTGGGTAGCCTGCCGGGCAATACCCAGTTCACCGCTGTGGGCTCTACAGGAGACTGGATTCTGGTCGGGCGCAAAGGTGTAACGGTCGGCTACGTGCACAAAGACTACGTGATGACGCAGTCCGATGCCGATGCCAGAAAGCGGCGGTCTGCAGTCAGGTTCGATGACATGAACGTGTCAGCCAGCAAAGAGACCGAGGCATTCGACCTGGGCTCTATCTCGACCCTGCCGTCGAGCAAAACGGCGGCCGAGACCACCTGTCGCCCGGTTGCTGTCAGCGTGGAAACCCAGGGTGGCGGCGAGAAACAGGAAAATACCTTTTGCAGGCAGGCCAACGATACGTGGGAGCTGATTTGAGACACGGACTCATGAAGCCTGTGAATACAGGCTTCATGCGCTTCGCTGTGACTCAGTTGGCAGTCAGCGCCGAATAGCTGTTCATCAGATTGCGGTAGTTCGGGATCCGCTCGGAAAGCAAGTTACCCAAGCCTTCGATGTCGTTGCGCCAGTCACCCTGCAGCTCACAGGCCACCGAAAACCAGTTCATCAGTTGCGCACCTGCCTGAGTCATACGCGACCACGCGGCCTGTTGAACCGTGGTGTTGAAGGTGCCGGACGCATCGGTGACCACGAACACTTCAAAACCTTCAGCCAGAGCCGACAGCGTCGGGAAGGTCACGCACACATCGGTCACTACCCCGGCAATGATCAATTGCTTGCGGCCAGTCGCCTTGATCGCCTTTACAAAATCTTCGTTATCCCAAGCATTGATCTGACCCGGACGGGCAATATACGGCGCATCGGGAAACATGGCCTTGAGCTCCGGAACCAGCGGGCCATTGGGGCCTTTTTCGAAACTGGTGGTGAGGATAGTCGGCAACTCGAAGAACTTTGCCAGGTCAGCCAGTGCCAGCACATTGTTCTTGAACTCGTTTGGCGAGAAATCCTGCACCAGCGAGATCAGGCCTGTCTGGTGATCGATCAGCAGAACGATAGCGTCATCTTTGTTCAGGCGGTTGTAGGTAGTGTGAGTCATGGTCAAGTCCTTTCGGTTGGGTAGGTGAGGTCTGGTGTGCAACATGGGCTCAGATTAGTAGGTCACCGAAAAGGGAAAAAGCGCTTGGAGAGGGTTTGACTGTCTCGCCACAGTGGACAATGATTCTTCAGCGCCTCGATTAACCGATAACTGCCCCAGCCTTACCCGCCTCCACGACGAAACGTTTGAGCGTCGACACACTGGCCGCGGGGTCCAGCACGTTCGAAACCGCCTGAAAACGGGTCAGCATTTGTTTTTCGCTCAGATCGACAGATACATAGCCACGCTGGCGGCTGTCGAAGAACTTTACGTGCGGATTGAGCCCGAGAATGCTGCTGAAGGCCTCAAACGGTGGTCCGCCGGATGTTACCGACGTGCCGACGAACTCCGTGGCGATGATGTCGGAGTCGGGGTTATTCGCATCGGCATGCAGGTCGGTGGTCCAGAACGAATGGATATCGCCACCCCAGAACACCGGGTTGCGGGTTTGATGGCGTTGCAGCGACCGCAACATGCGCTCGCGAGTGGTCATGTAGCCGTCCCAGCCATCGGTCCAGCGGCCCAGTTCCTGAGTTTTAAGATCGCGCTGTTTCAGCGGCGCGACCAGCAAATCCTGGGCAATGACATTCCACTGCCCCGGCGATTGAGCAAAGCTGCGATCCAGCCAGGCTTCCTGTTCCCAGCCAAGCATGGTGCGCTTAGGGTCGGCGAGGTCCGGACAATCGCTGCGCGCGACGTAGCCCCTGTGGCTGCCATTGGCCGGGACGCAGGCTTGTTCGGAGCGGTATTGCCGACCGTCCAGCACATGGAAGCGTGCCAGGCGGCCGTAATCCAGATGGCGGTAAATGCGCATGTCCGGTCCTTTGGGCAGGCTGCTGGCCCGCAATGGCATGTGCTCGTAAAACGCCTGATAAGCGGCGGCTCTGCGGCGCAGAAAGCTTTCTACCGAAACGCCCGGGTCTTGCGACCACTGCGCGGCATAGTCATTCTGCACTTCGTGATCGTCCCAGGTGACGATGCTCGGCGCGCAGGCATGCAGGGCTTGCAGGTCCGGGTCGGTCTTGTACTGCGCGTAGCGGTTGCGATAGCCAGCCAGGTCCATCGGGTCCGATGTGGCATGACGGCGTGGGAGCCGGGTATTGGCGGGAGAAACGTTCGCTTCATAGATGTAGTCACCGAGATAGAACACCAGGTCCGGTCGCTCCGCCGCCAAGTGTCGGTAAGCGCTGAAATACCCGGCTTCCCAATGCGAACACGATACAAAGCCGAACCGCGCCGCGGCCATGGCATTTGTGGGTGGTGCCGTGCAGGCCTGACCCACCGGGCTTTGCGCGCCCAGGCTTTCGAACTGATACCAATAGGGGCGACCGGGCTGCAGACCGCTGACCTCAACGTGCACCGAATGCGCAAAACGTGACTGAGCGGTGGCCTGGCCAGAACGTACGATGCGCGTCATGGCCGCATCGCTGGCGATTTTCCAGCGGACCTCGACGGGTTTGCTCAAGCCGCCATTGCCCGTCGGGGTGATCACCTGGGGAGCAAGGCGTGTCCAGATCACAAAACCATCAGGCAACGGATCGCCGGACGCCACGCCCAGCGTGAACGGATAATCGATACCCGCACTGCGGGCAAACGGGCTGAGGATCGACAGCAGCGTGGCCCCGGCCACGCCTGTAATGATGCGGCGACGGTCCGGATTGAAATCAGTCATGACGCAGCCTCCGACGCTTCGTACTGGGTGCGCAGCAGCCCGAACAGCAACATGTCTTTGAAAACGCCGTTCTTCATGAATGCCTCTTTCATACAGCCCTCATACAACAACCCGCACTTCTCCAGCACCTTGGCGCTGGCCAGGTTGTCGCTGAAGCACTGACCTGCGATGCGGTTGAGGTTCATGTTATTGAAGCCATACGTCAGCAACCCGTGCACCGCTTCACTGGCGTATCCCTTGTTTCGGTAATCAGCACCGGTCCAGTACCCCAGATTGGCGCTGTGATGCGATGTCGCGAAGCGTAGCGAAATGACCCCTGTCAGCTCACTGGTTTCTTTTATGTGAACCCCGAGGCTCAAGGTTCTGCCGGCAGCAAAATGTCCGGGTATTTCAGCGATGAATGCCTGCGCATGCTCTCGTGTATAGGGGCTCGGGAGCGCAGCGGTCATGGTGGCAATCACAAGCTCGTCGGCCAGCCGCGACAGGGCTGATGCCTGTTCCGGCTGCAACGCGGCCAGCAAAAGGCGTGAGGTTCGGATACGGGGCAGCTCGGGACACATCGCAGGTCATCCATCGAGTTAAATGCTGAAACGCTGCCGCGTTGTGATGATGTTTGCGTGACAGGCGCAAGAAACATTTAAGTGCCACGTAATGTGCGAACAAACACCATGTAACAGTCATGTATCGGTCTTGAAAAACTAACCGATCGGTCATGTTCGGTTGCTAGATTCTCGGCCTCTAACAAGAGGGAGAAGCGGGCATGAGAACGTGGGATGAACCCAAAAAACGCAAGGCGCACATCGAACTGATCCCGATGATCGACGTGATGATGTTCCTGTTGGTGTTTTTCGTGCTGGTCAGCCTGAACGTGATTCCGGCGCTGGGTATGAAGACTCAGTTACCCAGTGCCAGCAGTTCTCAGCAGCTGAAGCCGCAGAACAAATCGATCCTGACCCTCGGGCTCAACGGCGAATTGCAGCTTGATGGCAAGGCGACCACCGTTGACGCTCTGGTGCCTGCCTTGAAGGCGCTGGAAAAACCTGACACCAAAACGACCATCATCGTGAACAGCGACAAGGGCGTCGAGGTAGCACGCCTGGTCGAAATCATGGACACGTTGCGTCTGGGTGGCTTCACGTCCGTTTCCATTGCCACGCGTAAATCCTGATGTATGCCTTGTTTCGCATGCGTCAGTGGCTGGGCGGCTTGCCTGCGCTGGTGGCGCTCATTGCAATCGTGATCGGCGTGCAAACCCGGCCTCTGAAAATGGAGCCGGTCTACGATGAGTCCGCTGTGGAACTGGCTCTGGTCGAGCCCGAACCGCCTGCGCCTGAGCCTTTGGCGCAACCCGAGCCGCCTCCGGTACAACCTGAAGAGCCGCCACCTGCGCCGCCCGTCATCGAGAGCGAAGAAGCCGAGCCTGCGCCGCCACCGCCTCCCAAGCCGGTTCCCAAACCCAAGCCGCAACCTAAACCGGAGCCGAAACCCGAACCGCGCCCCAAACCTTTGCCCAAGCCGGCAGTGGCCAAGCCCGTCGAACCGGTTCAGGCCCCCAGCAAGCCGATAGCCAGCGCCCCGGTCTCGCCGCCGTCACCGCCTGCACCACCCGCGCCGCCGAAAGTGGACACTCAAGGTATCGAGGGCGGCTACCTCAAAGGGCTGCGCAACGAGCTGGATGGCTACAAACAATACCCGACCGGACGTCAGGCATCGCTGGAGCGCCCGAGTGGCGAAGTGGTGGTGTGGTTGTTGGTCGATCGGCAGGGTCGCGTGCTGGATTCCGGTATTCAGACCCAGGCCTCCAGCATGCTGCTCAACCGGGCCGCTACCAACAGCCTGCGACGCATCAAGCAAGTCAAACCGTTTCCCGAACAAGCCTTCGGCGGGCGCAATGAACAGCGCTTTACCGCCACCTTCAACTACAGCGTGCAATAGCACTGACAAGGAACAAAGTGATGAAGCTTTCCAGGATTCACCTTGCGTTGGTCGCCGCTGGCATGAGCCACGGCATGGTCATGGCTGACCAGAGTGCGAGTGACGTCGGCACCATTGGCGTGCAGGGCAAAGCGACTGCCGGTGGCGGTTACATGGTGCAGGAGGAAAGCATCAAGGCGCGTTCCACCGTGACCAAGGAGGCGCTCGACAAACAGACCGCAACCGGCAACGCAATCGACAAGCTCAAGTACACCCCGGGCCTTAATATCTCCAGCGAAGACGCCACCGGTCTTTCGGGCTTTCGCTTCACCATGCGCGGGCTCAACTCCGATCAGGTCGGCATGTCGGTAGACGGCATGCCGATCAACGACTCCGGCAACTATGCGCTGTACTCCAACCTGCTGGGTGACCCGGAAAACATCGATCAGATATTCGTCACTCAAGGCTCTGCCGAAAGCGATGGCCCGCATATCGGTTCCAGCGGCGGCAACATCGGCATTGTGACCATTCGGCCCACCAAGGAAACCGGCGCGTTCGTCAAGCAAGTGGCGGGCAGCAACGGCACTTACAAGACCTTTGCACGCCTCAATACCGGCGAGATCAACGGGCTGAGCAACTGGCTGTCGATGTCTCACACCGAAGGCCAGAAATGGCGCGGTGATGGGGCGGTGCGCGCTGACAAAGTGGAATGGAACAGCTTTTTCGACATGGGCTCGGGCAATACGGCCAACCTGATTCTCAAGTATCACGAACAGGACAACAACAGTTACAGCCAGCTTACCAAGAGCCAGTTCGAGCAGGGCGGGCGCAAGTTCGACCCTTATCCGTCGACGCCCGCGCTAGGCAGCAACGGCAATCTCTCCAGTTATTACGAGCTGGCGCAGAACCCCTTCCAGACCTTCACCGGTGTGCTCAATACTCAATTCAAACTGGCCGACAATCTGGCCCTTTCCGTCGTCCCGTATTACTTCTGGGGCAACGGCAGCGGTGTCAACAGCTCTTCTTACGCGCTTAATCGCGGCTCGAATCAGAATGGCGTATTCGACCTGAGCAACTTGCCGACAGCCGCTGCCTACAACGCTGACGGTTCATCGACCACTGGCGTTTATTACCGGCCTTCGCGCACCCAGACCTGGCGTCCGGGCATCACCACCAAACTGAACTGGGATGTCAACGACGAGCACAGCGTGCAAGTCGGCTACTGGTATGAGCGTGCGCGCCAGTTGCAGACCCAGCCTTTCATCCGTCTGAAGAGCAACGGCAAGCCGCAAAGCATCTGGCCAGATTCCGATTACATGGTCGATGCCAACGGCAATGAGATCCAGGGTCGGGACCGCTATACCGTAACGCCAGCCCAGAAAGTCTGGGCTCAGGACACCTGGTATTTCGCCCCGGACTGGACGCTGATTGGCGGCCTGGCTTACATGAATGTGAAGCGCGAAGGCACCAACCACGGCAGCCTGACCGAGCGCCCGGAAGAGCGTGACCAGACGTATAACAAGCTGCTGCCCAACGTAGGTCTCAAATACCAGCTGGATGAACGTGACCAACTGTTCTACAGCCTGTCACGCAATATGCGCGTGCCCCAGAACTACGTACTGTATGACCAGGGTGCCGGCTCTATCGACAGCAAACCGGAAACCAGCTGGAACCACGAACTGGGCTGGCGCTTTACCGATCAGGACATGACGCTGGCGGCCACCCTGTTCTACATGAAGTTCAAGGATCGCCAGGTCTCATCCCGTGATATCAACGGTGACTTTGCCGACATCAACGCCGGTGCAGTGGACAACAGCGGTCTGGAACTGGAGTGGAGCGGCCTGCTGCCCAACCATTTCAACTACTACACCTCGTACACCTACACCCGCGCCAAACAGAAAGATGACCTGACGGTGTTCAACAACGGCGCAGCCATCGAACTGCCGACCAGCGGCAAGCAGTTCGCCAACGTACCGAAGAACATGCTGGCGGCCAATATCGGTTACGACGACGGCAGTTATTACGGCACGTTCGGCGGCAAGGTCACCAGCAAGCTCTATGGCGACCTGACCAACGATGAAAGCATTCCGGGACGTACCATCTTCAATCTGGGCGCAGGTATCTATCTGCCGGTGGACAAGAAAATCGTCAAGGACGCCACCTTGCGCCTGAACGTCGACAACCTGTTCGACAAGGAATACCTGGACGGCGTGTACACCACCAAAACCAATGCTGCCCGTTACAGCGGTTTCCGCGATGGCGACCCGGCCTACATCGTCGGCGTCGAGCGTACCGTCACGGTTTCTCTGGAAGCCAACTTCTAACCTTTCATTGACCAGAGGTCTGCGCCATGGACATGAATCAGCTCCACGACATCACTTTTTATGTGATGTACGCCGCCATCGCGATTGCGATCTTCGTCGCGATTGAACGCGGCATCTACTTTGCCTACGTACGTCGCCAGTCGCGGGCGCTGCAAGCTGCGCTCAATGCTTCGGTACACAGTGAAAAAGACCTGCCGGAAACGCTGACACGCCGCACCAGCCTGCCGCTGGAAATGGTTCTGCCGGTACTGGCGCAGAAAAATGCTCACGGTTCACGCCGGGATCTGGATGACGTCATTGAAACCCAGTACCTGAGCACTCGCGCGCCATTGTCCCGTAGCCTCTGGCTGATCGAGACCATCACCACGGCCGCGCCTTTGCTGGGATTACTGGGGACGATCCTGGGCATCATCGATACCTTCAAAGCTCTGGCCAGCGCTGGTGTGTCCGATCCCGGGCAGATTTCTGCCGGTATCGGTACAGCGTTGTTCGCGACAGGTCTGGGTATCGCAATCGCGTTGTTCTGCGTGGTCTTTCACAACTACTTTCAAGACAGCCTCGAGCGCATCAACGATCAACTCAAGATCCTCCTGATCCGAGCTTCCAACGGGGCGCGGGTTCAGGACGAAATGTCGCATCCGGTCGCCATTCCCCAGCCCAACTTCCGGACGGCATGATCGACACGTCGGCGCAGGTCTTTGACGTGCGCCGTTTCTGCCTGTTTTGGCTATGAGACTGCCATGCACTTCTCTATCCGGTTTCGCTCTATGTCCATGCGCTATCTCAGCCTGATTGCCGCGTTGCTGCTCGGCAGCCCGGTCGCACATGCGGATTTCGCCATTCCCGGTTTCGAACTGGTGCACACCGTCCCCGTCGGGACCGACCTGCACACCCCGGACCTGCGGGCGCCCGGCGATGTCTGGCGCGAGCTAATCGGCGCGGCCCGCGAGCGTATTGATATCGAACAGTTCTACGTGGCAGATCAGCCAGGCTCGGTGATGGGCAAGGTGCTTGAAAGCCTCACTGCAGCGGGGCAGCGCGGGGTAAAAATACGCTTTCTGCTGGAAGAAAAGGGCCTGAAGCTTTCCGATCCAGAGACCCTTGAACGCTTGCGGGCAATCCCCAACCTGACCTTGCGGGTGCTTCCATACGCCAGGCTAACCGGCAGCGGCATCATCCACGCCAAGTTTTTCGTTGTGGATGGCCGGCAGGCGTTCATAGGCAGTCAGAACTTCGACTGGCGTTCACTGGAACACATCCACGAAACCGGTTTGCGTATTGACGAGCCCACTGTCGTCCGCCAGACCCAGGCTGTGTTCGATCAGGACTGGCTTGCCCAGGCTGCCATCGCCGACGGCAAACCGGTGCCGGTGCCTGTTTCTGTGGCGCCTCCTGTCAGCGGCTCATCGCCCGGTGGCAATTATCTGGTCGCTAGCCCGCGGCGCTATAACCCATCGGGCGTGCGCGACTCCGAGACCGAACTGCCGCGTTTGCTGGCACAAGCCAAACGCGAGGTTCGTGTCCAGTTGCTGGACTACGCGCCCCTGTCCTATGGGCCTGATAAAACCCGGCCTTACTACGCGGTCATCGACAACGCCATCCGCAGCGCCGCCGCCCGTGGCGTCTCCATCAAGCTCATGGTTTCAGACTGGAACACCGGCATGCCTGAAGTCGCTTACCTGAAAAGTCTGGCCTTGGTGCCAAACGTGCAGGTGCGCATTGTTACATTGCCGATGGCTGCTCAAGGCTTCATCCCCTACGCACGCGTGATCCACAGCAAAACCATGGAAATTGATAACCAGATCGCCTGGGTCGGTACCAGTAACTGGCTCGGCGGCTACCTCGACAACTCGCGCAATCTGGAAGTTGTGATGCACGACAGTAAGATGGCCACGCGCATTGGCCTGTTGCATGCACAACTCTGGGATGGGCCATATGCACAGCCCATCGACATCAATCGTGACTATCCGGAACCGCATCCGGGCCAGCCTTGAGGCTCATGGGCGAATAATGTGTCGGACAATCCAGGTCGTTACCTCTAGGCCCATACGCCAGCTTCAGCCACAATGACACACTTTACCCACCAGCCTGCTGCGGGCTGTAAACGGATTGGTGCTGCTGATGACGTTCTCCTTCAAGCCATGGTCGCGGAGCCTGGCGCTCGCTTTGCCACTGGCCTTCTTGCTGACCGCGTGTGACAAATCCGATAAACCGGCTGCGCCGCCAGCCACGCCGCATACCACTTACTCTCAAGCCACCTGGGACGCGCTGCCAGCGGTTTCGGATGCTGATTTGCAGGCCGGTTTCGCTGCATGGCGCAGCGCCTGTGTTCGCCTCAAGGCCGATGCCGTGTGGGGGCCGACGTGTGCGGCAGCGGCAAGTCTTGCGGCTGCGCCGGACGCGGCGCAGATCCGTACATTTCTGCAGGAGCAGTTGCAGGTCTACAGCCTGCGCGCCGACAGCGGCAGCACCGATGGCCTGATCACCGGCTATTACGAGCCGGTCTATCCCGGCAGCCTGACCCAGACAGCGACCGCCAATGTGCCGGTGTATGGCATTCCGGATGATCTGATCGTGGTCAATCTGGACAGCATTTACCCGGAGCTCAAGGGCAAGCGCCTGCGCGGTCGGCTTGAGGGGCGAGTGCTCAAACCTTATGACGACGCTGCGACGATCAATGCAAAGGGCCTGAATGCGCCGGTCATTGCCTGGCTGACCGACCCGATGGATCTGCAGTTCTTGCAGATTCAGGGCTCCGGGCGGGTCAGCCTGGAAGACGGCTCGCAACTGCGTCTGGGCTACGCCGATCAGAACGGTCGTCCGTATCGCGCTATTGGTCGCTGGCTGGTGGAGCAGGGCGAGTTGAAGAAGGAAGACGTGACCATGGGCAGCATCGCTGCGTGGGCCAAGGCGCATCCGGAGCGGATCAACGAACTGTTGGCCAGTAACCCGAGTTACGTGTTTTTCGGCCGTAACCCTGACAGCAACGAAGGTCCGCGTGGCTCGCTCAACGTGCCACTGACGCCGGGTTACAGCGTGGCCATCGATCGCAAGGTGATTCCGCTGGGCAGTCTGCTCTGGCTGTCCACCACACGACCGGACGGCAGCAGCGTGGTTCGCCCGGTCGCCGCGCAAGACACCGGCGGTGCCATTGCCGGTGAAGTACGCGCCGACCTGTTCTGGGGCACAGGTGAAGAAGCCGGCAAGCTGGCGGGTGACATGAAGCAGAAGGGCAACATCTGGTTGTTGTGGCCCAAGGGCGTGGCATTGCCTCAGGCGGATGTCGCTCAGACGCCAGCGAGTCAGTGATCAACAGCCGGGGTTTTTAAGCGGGAAGCTCTATGGCGTATTCGTGCCAGACATAGAGCTTTCCCTTCTGCCCGCTGTGCAAGCCGCTCACGTCAGCCGTGGGTCTACATCAAACGTCAGTTCTCGGGCCGTTGCGACAACGGCTTCGAACGCCGGATGCCGGACATTGAGCACGTAGTTCTGCTCGCGCGGAATGATCACGCTGGGTACGGCCAGTGCCAGGCTTTGACCAGACGCCAGCCAGGCGTCGCCGAATGTGGCCGTGGCTTGTGGCGCGGGTTCTTCGCGCCAGTCGGGTGGCAGGGTGTCGGGGCGCGCGTTGAGGATAAGTTCTTCGGCGATCTGCAGTTCAAGCATTGCGTAATGCCGGGCCACGCCGGTGTTGTTCAGGTGAACCAGTATCTCCAGCAGCGCCAGCGATTCGCTGCCCGCGCAGTACAGGCACGCGTTGCCCTTGCTGTTCCAGCGTCCGCCGTAGAGCTTGGCACCTTCGCCGTCGAACGCTTGCGCCAGCCATTTGCGCTTTACCAGACGATAAACGGCAATCACGCGACCACTCCGTGCTCCAGCCGACCGATCAGGTCCAGCACGGCCTGGGCTTCGGCTGAGGTGGCGAGCATCTCCAGCGGCCTGCGATTACCCAGCCCGTGCACCGGATTGGCCAGCCACAGGCGGGTGGCTTCGGTGTCATCTTCGAACAGGTCCAGTGCTGCTTTATAGACGGCTGCCAGTCGAAACAGACGGTCACTTTCCTCGGCGTTGAAGCGCCGCACCTTGAGACGCCTCTGCAAGGTTGCCGGTGCGATGCCCAGATGTTCGGCCAGCGTCGAGCGGTTCAGGTCGGTGTAATGCGCCAGACGTTCGAACACCTCATAGGGCAAGCCGCTGTGCAATGCCGTGTGCAGGCGGGTGCCACGTGCCGGAATGCCCAGGTGCTGCCAGAAGTCGTCCTGCCGGGGCTTGGCGGGTTGGTAGTCGCTGATGGGCAGGGACATGACTCACCTCTCTGGTACGCAGTCGATCTATCGAGTGATCGCTATTGAATCTATCACTTGATAATAGGCCTGTTTGCCCGGCGGCGGTAGTGATCTGCAGCAATAGATGACGACTTAAATTACAGAAACGTCAAAGAGCGCCGATTTAGGCTATAGGTTAGTTTGAATGTTATCGATAGAGCGTTACAGGCTCAGGCCATTCTCCCCCCGACAGTGCAGTCGAACCTGTACGTGCTGCTACCGTCGGCCTGATTTTTCTGCAGTGAGAACCACACGATGTCCACGCTTGCGCTATTGATATGTGACGACTCGAACATGGCGCGCAAGCAGTTGTTGCGTGCCTTGCCCGAAGACTGGGATGTGTCGGTCACACTGGCTACCCAAGGCCAGGAAGGTCTGGAGGCCATACGCAAAGGGCAGGGCCAGGTCGTGCTGCTCGACCTGACCATGCCGGTGATGGACGGTTACCAAACGCTGGCGGCGATTCGTGCCGAAAAACTGGACGCCAGGGTGATCGTCGTGTCCGGCGACGTACAGGACGAAGCGGTGCGTCGAGTCATGGAGCTGGGTGCGCTGGCGTTCCTGAAAAAGCCGGCTGATCCGGACGAGCTCAAAAGCACGCTGGAGCGCCTCGGCCTGTTGGGCAAACCTGCGACGGCACCGGTGCCCTTGCCGGCGCTGAACAACAAGGGCGGGGTGATCAGCTTTCAGGATGCGTTCCGGGAAACCGTCAACGTCGCCATGGGGCGCGCGGCAGCATTGCTGGCCAAGGTACTGTGGGTATTCGTGCAGTTGCCGGTGCCCAATGTGAACATGCTCGAAGTCGGCGAGTTGCACATGGCGCTGGCCGATGCGCACAGTGATCAGCGTTTGACGGCGGTATGCCAAGGTTACATCGGTGGCGGAATCGCCGGTGAAGCGCTGCTGATTTTTCATGACTCGGAAATCTCCGGCATCTCGCAACTGATGGGCGGCGATCATTCCGACAGTTCTGACATGGAAATGCTGCTGGACCTGTCCACGATCCTGATCGGTGCCTGCCTGAGCGGCATCGCCGAGCAGATCGACATTGCCTTCTCGCAAGGCCATCCGCAGCTATTGGGCGCGCAGGGCGGGATCGATGAATTGATCCGCATCAATCAGCAGCGCTGGAAAAAAACGCTGGCGGTCGAAATCAGTTACAGCGTGGAAGGCCACAATCTGCATTTCGATCTGCTGATGCTGTTCACCGAAGACTCGGTCGAGCTGCTTACCAAAAAACTCGCCTACATGATGAGCTGACCCATGAGCAACGCTATTGAAATCAACGAGCTTCATTGGTTGCTGGCCGTCACCCAGAACATTGACGTGGGCATTGTGGTGCTGGACCTGAACTACCGGGTCACGGTCTGGAATACGTTCATGGAAAACCGCTCAGGTGTGGTGCCTTATGTGGCCATCGACAAGACCTTTTTCGAGATTTTTCCCGAGGTCAACGCCAAGTGGTTCAGCAAGAAAATCGATAACGTCGTGACCCTCGGCACGCCTGCGTTCACCATCTGGGAGCAGCGGCCGTACCTGGTGCGTTTCAAGAATTATCAGCCGATCACCGGGCAGGAGGAGTTCATGTACCAGAACACCACGCTGTTTCCGCTGCGCTCGACCACGGGCGCGATCAGCCATGTGTGTCTGGTGATCTATGACGTTACCGATGTGGCGGCCAACCGCAATCAGTTGCTGGCGGCCAACGACAAGCTACAGCAGCTGTCCGGCGTGGCGCCCGAGTGATCAGCCTGCGCCCATGACCATCCAGCAAAGCCGCCCTGCGAGCTTGATCGTCCTCGTGCTAGGATCGCGATTTTTCCGCTGACGCTCAGGGACATCATGCGATCTCAAGCCACTCTCACTGTTATGCCTGTCGAGCGCCCGCTGGTCGGGCGCGTCAGCCCGCCGGGCTCCAAGTCGGTCACTAACCGGGCGCTGCTGCTGGCGGGCATGGCCAAAGGCACCAGTCGTCTGACCGGCGCGCTGAAGAGCGATGACACCCGGGTGATGTCCGACGCGCTGCGTCTGATGGGCGTGCAGGTCGATGAGCCGGATGACAGCACCTTCGTGGTGACCAGCAGCGGCCACTGGCAGGCACCTCAGCAGGCGCTGTTTCTCGGCAACGCCGGGACCGCGACGCGCTTCTTGACGGCAGCGCTGGCCAACTTCGAAGGCGATTTCGTGGTGGACGGCGACGAGTACATGCGCAAGCGCCCGATCGGCCCGCTGGTCGATGCCTTGCAGCGCATGGGCGTGGACGTCAGCGCGCCCACTGGCTGCCCGCCGGTGGCGATCAAGGGCAATGGCGGGCTGGCGGCAGGCCGCATCGAGATCGACGGCAACCTGTCCAGCCAATATGTCTCGGCGCTGCTGATGGCCGGCGCCTGCGGCAAGGGCCCGCTCGAAGTGGCGCTGACCGGCAGCGAAATCGGTGCACGCGGTTACGTTGATCTGACCCTCGCCGCCATGCAGGCGTTTGGCGCAGAGGTCCAGGCCATCGGCGACTCAGCCTGGAAAGTCTCGGCCACTGGCTACCGCGCGACCGATTTCCATATCGAACCGGACGCCTCCGCCGCGACCTACCTCTGGGCTGCACAGGCCCTGACCGAGGGCAACATCGACCTCGGCGTGGCGAGCGACGCGTTCACTCAGCCAGATGCCTTGGCCAGCCAGATCATCGACCGCTTCCCGAACATGCCCGCCGTGATCGACGGTTCGCAAATGCAGGACGCAATCCCGACGCTGGCGGTGCTCGCAGCGTTCAATCGTCAGCCAGTGCGCTTTGTCGGCATCGCCAACCTGCGAGTCAAGGAGTGCGACCGTATTTCAGCCCTGTCCCAAGGCCTGTGCGCCATCGCGCCCGGCCTGGCGGTTGAAGAGGGTGACGACCTGATTGTCAACGCCAACCCGGCCCTGGCAGGCACCACGGTCGATGCGTTGATCGACACCCACGCCGACCACCGGATCGCCATGTGCTTTGCATTGGCCGGCCTGAAAATCAAAGGCATCCGCATCTTGGACCCGGATTGCGTCGGCAAGACCTACCCCGGTTACTGGGATGCGCTGGCTTCGCTGGGTGTGAGTATTCAGCGCTGACAGATCAGGTTTATCGGCTCGGGAAGCCTTTAGGATTTCGAGACATCTTGAGCTGGCAATCTACGGTTGTAGATACTATGTTTATACGTTGGGATTGCATGCCTCGTATTAGGTATCTACAGTATTGCTACGTTATGAGGTGTCTTGATGGAAGTGAAAATTCAGCAATGGGGCAATAGCGCTGCAATTCGTTTGCCCGCAAACGTGCTCAAGCAGATGAGCCTGTCTAGCGGAGATGTGCTTACGCTTGATGCGTCTGCAGAAGTCATCACGCTCAAACCCGCTAAAGCAAAGTTGCATTATCGATTGGCTGACTTGATGGCAAAATGTGATTTGAGCGCGCCTGAGCCCACAGAATTGGCCGAATGGAACACCATGCAGCCAATTGGACGTGAGGTTTGAAACGGGTCAAATTCAACCGGTCGGATATTGTGCGACTGAACCTGAATCCAACAGCAGGCCGCGAACAACAGGGCGATTTTCGTCCTGCGTTGATTCTGACGCCTGCGGCTTATAACGTATCGGGCCTTGTAATTATTGCGCCCATCACGCAGGGCGGCGACTTCGCTCGGTATGCCGGTTTCGCGGTGCCGTTGAGCGGTTCAGGTACCGAAACGCAGGGTGTCGTTCTTTGCAACCAGATTCGAACCGTCGACCTTGAGGCTCGTGGCGCAAAGCGTGTTGAATCAGTTCCCGAGATGGTAATTGACGATGTGCTGGCTCGCGTTCAAGCCCTTTTTGAATAGCAGGTTTTGCTAGTTGCCTGGCTCCTCAATCTGCTCGCCGCCGCTTCTCAAATCCCGAAAAACGGCTGCATCATCCGCGCCAGCAGCCCATGAAAGCGCAGCTTCGATTCCGCGGCCAGCACGCAAATGCATTCCCGGTCGGGGTAGGCAATCGGCTGGTGCTGGATGTGGCTGTCGAGATCGGCCACGTCACCCAGGCCGAATTCACCCTGCACGTCGTAGTAAGCACCCTTGAGGACCATGGTCATCTCGCCGCTTTCATGGCTGTGAACCGGCATGCTCACGCCCGGGGCGATTTTCAGCAGCATCAGGTTGCCATGCTCGATGCCCTCGGCGCGAACACGCTGTACACCGGGGACGAGGGTTTTCCATTTCAGCTCGCTCAGGTGACGACCGAAATGCGCCTGCATGCAGGTCGGCAACAAATCCGGGTCTTGGTTGGCTGCAGGCATTGAATGCAGGGGCGGTTCAACGCTTGTGGCCTGCTCATCCAGACGCGCCAGCATGGCCGAGCGGCCCTTGAGCGGCACAACCGTGCTGGTGTGCTGTTGCATCAGGACGCCGCCGATCTGCTCTGCCTGCCTGAGCCGCATTCTGCACTCGGCGCAGCGCTCCAGATGGGCGGCGGTGACCAGAGAGATGACCTGCGACAGCGCCCCCGATGCATAGCTGATCAGCGTTGCTTCATCCGGATGATGCAGTGGGCCCATCATGACTCCTCCATCCGTGAGCGAAGCTTTTGAAACGCCAGACGCAAGCATGACTTCACCGTTCCCAGCGGCATGTCCAGGCGTTCGGCAATTTCCCGATGGCTGAGCGCTTCGAAATAAGACATTCGCAACACTTTGGCCTGATCGGCGGGCAGGTTCTGGATCGCGGTGTTCAGTTGTTGCTCCTGACGCTGGCTGTAATCGAGCGTTCTGTCTACTGGGGCCTCCAGCCGCTCAAGTTGTTCCAGGGAGTTTTGTACCTGCACCCAACCGCGATCCTTGCGCACGCTGTCGATGTACAAATTGCGCGCGATGCGGAACAGCCAGGTCCCCAGTCTGGCTTTGGCCGGGTCGAAGGACTCGGCCTTGTGCCAGAGCTTCAGGAGCACTTCCTGCACCAGTTCTTCAGCCTGCCCTTCAGGCACATTCAGGCCCGTCAGATAGCGCAATAAACGTGGGGCGAAGTGGTCGTAGATGCGCATGAAGCTGTCGCGGTCCCTTTGACGGGCCACGGCGGCGACTTCTTCAATCCAAAGTCGGGTTATCGTCGAATCGCTGTGCGGGTTGGACAAGTGACAGAAGGTCCTGAGACTGGCAGTTATGCGCATGATCCACCTTCTGATCACCATTGTCTGGTATTGGTTCGCGATGCAGAAGTGTTACGTAGCGGGATGGGGATTGGATCATAGGATGTGACGAGCGGCTCGGAGCATTTTTACAGGTTCGGCCATTACAATGGCCTCGGGCCGGTCATGCAGACAGTCGCTGTCATTTCTGACAGTAGCTCAGTGAGCGCTAGCTGTTTAATGTGAGATCTGGATGTTATCAAGGTCAGGGAGACCCTCATGGATACTCGCGTTGCACGTGCTTCATCTACGTTTGCCAGGCTGGCCGGTATACTGCTGGTAATCGTTTGTAGTGGGCTTCTTTTAGCGCCGGAACGATCACAGGCCGGAGTTCTAGACATTGTTGTCTGAACAGGAACTCATACTGGAACTTTTTCGCCAGGCCTGACAAACACCAGCCAGCCAACCGATGTTACGACGACAAGCAATTGGGGTCCGTGTATAGGAGTACCTTTCGGCACAAGTGTGTCGTCCAGCCAGAGCTTTCAGGCGCCCTTATCCTGTAACGCTCTGCTGCAGAACACCACCGATGTAGAATGGATCATTAACTGGAGCAATGGAACCACCAGTACTTATAAGTACGATGCGTTTTATAACGATACTGTTGGTCTGAATAAAACCATAGTGGGTATCGGGAAAATCGTGGCTGGACGTTACACGGGGGCGCTTGCGATAACGACCTATGTGCTTTTCAATCTGGGGCTCAACGACTGCGCCACGACCACGGGTGTCGCCAGCATGAGCGGCCCTTCAAACCTGATTATTATTCCGTAACCACTGGCCGGGCAGCACATGGACAGAGCCTGCTAGGGAGGCGCTGATTTATTCGATTTTTCGTCCCTGCAACGCTCTGGAGGCCTTGATTTATCTGGGGGCAACAGCTGGGTTTTAGAATAAATCAGCGTCTCCCTAGATGTTTTTGTACTGCAGGCTGAATCCCAACCCCATCGACTCCTCCTGCCACAACAGCTTCAATCCCGGATGCTCCGGCAAATGATCGGCATTGACCGGATGGCTGAAGGGCTCGAAACAGAACAGGCGTTGCAGCTATAGCGTTGAGGTCATTGGCTTACCCAGTCTTCTACCCTCAGCCCCTCGACACGCTGGAATTCACGCTGGTTGTTAGTGACCACGAAACCGGGATATCCCGGTGGGTTTCGAACGCTTTGCCCGTGCCGATCGCGGACTGGAACCGTAGCGGCTCTCGGTAGAGCGGCTAACCCGATGTTGATAGATTTGCCCTGTCCTGAACACCTGAACCTTGGATGTGCAGGCTGATAAGGGCTTTGACGGCGTGCCGAGGATCACGGGAAGGAATGGCAGGTCTTGCAGACGGGTGCGCCAAGCGTCGCGGCCATGGGCTGCTACTGTCATTTCTGACAGTAGAGTAATCAACGCCGGCTGATTATCCTGAGGGTTGGACGATATCAAGGTCAGGGAGACCATTATGGATATTCACGTTGCGCGCGCTTCATCTACGTCAGTAAAACTGGCCACGCTATCGCTGGTCATCGTGTGTACGGGGCTTCTGTTAGCGCCCGAGCGATCACAGGCTGAAGAGGCTAACCGGACGATCTGTCTGGCAGGAACTCATACTGCGAACTGGTCGCCCGGGGTGACCAACACGGCGAAGGATGTCAATGTCTCGACAACCAGCAAATGGGGCCCCTGTGCATCGCATCCGCAACTGAAGGGGGTCAGCGCCTCATCCAGCGCACATTTCAAAGCAAATTTTTCCTGCAAATCCTTGCTCCTGCAAACCAACCCGATTGTCTGGGACATCAAATGGAGCGACGGTGCCGCCAGCACTTACAAGTTCATCGCGATCCTCAACAACATCGGTAATTTGAGTACCACAATCCTCGGTGTCGGAACGATTATGGACGGCCGATACAAGGGCGCCAGCGCGGTCAGTACGTTTGTACTGAGCAGTGACAGTTCCTCACCGAATAACGATTGCAACAAGTGGAGCGGTGTTACACAGGTCAGCGGCCTTTCGACACTGGTTATAGCCCCATGATGCATGTCACAGCGTCTGATAATGCAGGCTGAACGTCAGCGTTGTTGTATCTCCCGGGCGCAACAGCTTCAACCCCGGATGCCCCGGCAAATGATGGGCGTTGACCGGGTGGCTGACCGGCTCGAAGCAAAAGAAATTCAGCCCCGGCGGGCAGAACACCAGACAGTATTCGCTGCCGGTGGCCTGGCAGTGCAGTTCATAGCCCAGGTCCGGCTGGCTGATGACGCTGTGGCCATCCCAGCCGGTGAAGCCGTTGTCGAGGCGCGTGTCGGGCAGCGCGCTGCTGTGCTGGAAATCCCATTCGGCAGGAGGGTCCTGCAAGACAGTCGGCAAGCCGCGCTCATCACTTAGCCAAACCTGCGCGACGTTGGCCTGCAGGCGTGTGTGGGCAGTACGAGGAAGGTAAGGATGCAAGCCCAGGCCGTGCCAGATGGCGCGGCTGTCCAGGTGGGTGGTGGTCAATTCGATACTCAGTTTGCCGTCGTGCAGGGTGTAGCTCAGTTGCGCGCGGTAGGCGAAAGGCGTCTGGCTGTCGAGTTGCAAGCAGATCTGCCGAGGCGTCTGCTCGATGACCGTCCATGGCTGCTGCCAGGCACTGCCATGGATCGGCAGCGGGTCATTGGCGCTGTTGGGGGCCAGTGCCAGCCAGCCGTCCGGCGTGTCGAAACCGTCATTGCCGATTCGATTCGACCAGGGCGCCAGCGGGTAGCAGGCCAGTCGACGCGGCACTCCTGCCGCCAGTGCGTCGTCGTCGCTTGGGCGCAGCAACGGCTGACCGCTTGCCAATACCGTCCAGTTGACGATACTGCCGCCGATTTCGGTAGCAACGCTCAGGCGGGTAATGCCGTCTTCAAGGGTCAGAACGTTCACGGGCATGATGCAGGGCCTTGTCGGAGAGTTGAGGGACAGGAGGGCTGGCGCGGCGCCAGGTCAACAGCACGATGCCGCTGACCACGATCAATCCGCCGAGGATCTGGCCGCTGCTGAGCAACTGATCCAGAATCAGCCAGCCGAACAGCAGGCTCGCCACCGGCTCGATGTTCATCACCGGTGCGTTGCGGCTGATGTCCAGACGCGCCATGCAGATGAACAGCAGCGAGAACCCCAGCCCGTAGAGCAGCACCAGACTGGCCAGTGCGGTCCAGCCGATACGGCTGGAGGGTAGATCCACGCCGCCGGGCAATACGCCACTGCTGCCTGCAACGGCGGCGACCACAAACACCACGGCCATGGTCAGCATGCTGCGAACGCTGCCGCGCATGCCCGCCAGTTTGTTATCGGTGATCCACAGTGCGAACGCGAATACCACTGCGGCGGTGGCCGCGTAGGCGATGCCCTCCAGCCACTGCGGCTCGCTGCTGCCCGGGTTCGACAAGCGCTGCGGCACGTCCAGCGCCAGTGTCAGGCCAAACAGAATCAGCCCCATCAGGCCTGCCGCACGGCGTGTCGGCCTGGCACCGCCCAGCGCCCAGGTCAGCAATGCCAGCAGGATCGGCGAGACATTGACCACCAGTAATGCCAGCGCAACCGGAATGCGCGCCACTGCCGAGTAGATGCAAAAGCTTTGGGTCGCGATCAGCAGCCCGAGCAACAACTGCCAGCGCCAGGTGCTGGCCGGCAGACTGAGTGTTTCACGTTGCCACAGCACCAGGCTGGTGAGCACCAGCAAGGTCACGCCAGAGCGACAAAGGATGGCCAACAGCAGACCGGTGTCGTGATCGAAGGCAATACGTGCGGCAATGTGATTGCCGGCAAACGAGCAGGCCAGCAGCGCGAGGATCAGCACGGCGATGTGACGGGGGAACAGGGCAGGGGCGGACATACGCAACCAGCCTCCTTGGCTGGATAACAGGGAGTGCGCACCGGAGCTTTTTGCAGAGCCCCGGTGGCGTTGCAACGCCAAGCCTTAGAGCACGACGCTCGGCAGCCACAGCGAAATGGCCGGAATGTAGGTGACCAGCATCAGCACCAGAAACAGTGCGACGTAGAAAGGCACCAGCGCTTTCACGGTGGCTTCGATGGTGACTTTACCCACCGCCGCACCGACGAACAGCACAGCGCCCACTGGCGGTGTTATCAGTCCGATCCCCAGGTTGACCAGCATGATCATGCCGAAATGCACCGGGTCGATGCCGACGCCGACGATGACCGGCAGCAGAATCGGGGTCAGGATCAGAATCAGCGGGGCCATGTCCATGACGGTGCCCAGCAACAGCAGCATCACGTTGATGCACATCAGGATCACGTAACGGTTATCCGACAGAGTCAGGAACGCTGTCGTGATCTTCATCGGGATTTCCATCAGTGTCAGGATGTAACCGAAGCTGGCGGCAAAACCGATCAGGATCATCACGATGGAAATGGTCCGTGCCGCCCGGTGCATCAGCTTGGGCAGATCGCGCCATTTGTAGTCGCGGTAGATGAACATGGTGACAAAGAACGCCCACAACACGGCAATGGCGGCCGACTCGGTGGCGGTGAAGATACCCGACAGAATGCCGCCGAGGATGATGACCATGGCCATCATGCCCCAGAGCGCTTCACCGGCGATTTTCAGCGCCTGACGCAGCGGTATCACTTCACCCTTGGGGTAGTTGCGCTTGCGCGCGAAGATCATGCACAGGCCCATCATCACCGCGCTGAGCAGCAGGCCCGGCATAATCCCGGCCATGAACAGTGAAGCGATCGATACCGTGCCGCCTGCCGCCAGCGAGTAAAGCACCGAGTTATGGCTGGGTGGCGTCAACAGCGCCTGAACCGAGCCGCTGACCGTTACCGCAGTCGAGAAGTCGCGAGGGTAGCCGTTACGCTCCATTTCCGGAATCAGTACCGAGCCGACCGAAGCGGTATCGGCAACTGACGAGCCTGAAATCGCGCCAAAGAACGTCGAGGCCACGATGTTGACCAGCGACAGACCGCCGCGCACAAAGCCGACCAGCACGGCGGCAAACGCGACCAGTCGGCGTGACATGCCACCTTCGGCCATGATCGCCCCGGCGAGGACGAAGAACGGGATCGCCAGCAACGAGAATTTGTTCACGCCACCGGCAATCTGAATCATCAGCGCATCGGCCGGAATATCGATCCACCAAGCGCCGATCAAGGCTGACAGGCCCAGTGCATAAGCAACCGGCATGCCGATGAGAATCAAAGCGATGAAGCTGCCCAGCAGTATAAAAGCGTCCATTTATGCGGCACCTTCGCTTTCTTCAATGACGTCGAAGCGCATCACCGCGCGATGACTCTGGTCGCCCAGAAATAACCGTTCCAGCACGAAAACCAGGGTCACGATGCCGCCGATCGGAATCGGCAGGTAAGAGATGCCCACGCGCAAAAACGGCAGTTCACCGACGAACTGATTCCAGGTGGTGGCGCACAACTTGAAGCCCTTGACGATCATGAACAGGGCCACAATTGCCATCAGGACCTGCACCGCCACGGCGGCGACACGACGTACCTGCTGCGGCATGCGGTCCACGGCCATCGAGACCGCCATGTGTGCGCCCGCCCGGTAACTGGCCGCTGCGCCGAAAAATGTAAACACCACCATCAGCAGAATGGCGGTGGGCTCCGGCCAGCTGGAGCCGCTGCCCAGGATGTAGCGGGCAAAAATGCCCCAGGGAATGATCAGCGTCATGATCAGCACCGACAGACCCGCAATGCCGATACAGACGCGATAGAGCGTGTCGTTGATGCGCAATAGATTACTTTTCATAGGGGCTCACCACGGCGGCGAACGAGCCTGGGCTCGTTCCCGCTGCTTGATCGGACTGGCTTATTGGGCCGCTTGGGTGTTGCTCGCGGCCAGCGCCGGGTTGGTCTTGACCTCTTCGATGCGGCGGATCAGGTCCTTGTAAGGCGCGCCGTATTTGTCACGCACCGGCTGGGTCGCGTCGTAGAAGGCTTTCTTCTGCTCCGGTGTCAGCGTGATGAACTCCACGCCCGCAGCCTTGAGTTTGGTCTCGGCTTCGGCTGATGACTTGTCCCACAGCACGCGCTCTTCCATCTGTGATTCACGCGCGAGCTTTTTCACCAGCGCCTGTTGCTCGGGCTTGAGCTTTTCCCATGTGCTTTTCGACATCACGATCGGCTCCGGCAGGATCAAGTGCTCGGTGATCGTGAAGAACTTGGCGTTCTGGTAGTGATTGTGCTGGAGGTAGGTCGGCGGGTTGTTTTCAGCACCGTCGATCACGCCGGTCTGCAGGGCGCTGAAGATCTCGCCGGTGGCCATGGCGATGCCGTTGCCGCCCATGTCATTGATAGTGTCGATGAACACCGGGTTGCCCTGAACACGGATCTTCATGCCCTTGAGGTCCGACATCTGCCGTACCGGCTTCTTGGTATACAGGTTCCGGGTGCCGCCATCCATCCAGGCCAGGGCGACCATGTTGAATTGCGAATCGGTGATCTTGTCGAGAATTTCCTGGCCGATCTCACCGTCGATGATCGTGCGCATGTGCGCCTGATCGCGGAACACGAACGGCAGGTTGAAGACGTTGACGTCCGGCACCACCGGGCCGACGATGCCGAGGCTGACGCGGGTCATCTGCACTGCACCGCTCTGCACTTGCTCGACGACTTCCTTCTCGGAGCCGAGCACGCCGCCTGCGTACATCTTGAAGCTGATCTCGCCCTTGGATTGCTCTTCGAGCTTCTTGCCCATGTTCTGTTCAGCCACAACCGGCGCGTAGCCTGCCGGGTGAATCTCGGCGAACTTGATCTTGACCTCTGCCTGGGCCATGCCCGACATGCAGAAAGCCAGCGGAAGTGCTGCGATGAGGAGCTTGCGTTTGAAATCCATGGATATCTCCAATGTTGTTATTTTTGGTCGAGCTACGGGATTTTCGGAAGGCGCAGTCAGCCCTTGAACGTGGGTTCCTCCAGGCCTTTGACGCCAGGTCGCAAAGCGAACAGACCACCGGCGAGTGGCTGGTCGCTGAGATCGCCGCCCGGGCGAATCGAGGTGACAAACAAGGTGTCAAGGTTCGGGCCGCCAAACGCACACATGGCGGGTTTTTTCACCGGCACGACCAGTGACTGGTCGAGTTTGCCGGTAGGCGTGAAGCGATGGATGAGGCCTGCGTCGTTGCCGCAAATCCAGTAACAGCCGTCGGCATCGATTGCCGCGCCGTCGGGGCGCCCCAGGTGATGGTTCATGTCCACGAACAGGCGGCGGTCATGCGGCGTGCCGCTGTCGGTGTCGTAATCGAAAGCCCAGATCTTTTGCACGTCGGGGTGTGAGTCAGACAGGTACATTGTGTTGCCGTCAGGGCTGAAGGCCAGGCCGTTGGGGACAATGAAGTCTTGCAGCAACGGGTCCAGCGTCTTCTGGTTCGCGCTGTAGCGATACATCGCGCCAACCGCCGCACCCGCTGCCATGTCCATCAGCATGGTGCCCGCCCAGAAACGACCTTGACGGTCGCAGCGGCCGTCATTGAAGCGCATGCCCGTGCGCAGGTGCTCGACGCTGACCAGCAGCGTGCTGATCAGGTTGCCGTCTTCACAGGGTTGCAGATGAAAAATCCCGCTCTCCATCCCGGCGATCCAGCCACCGCGGCTGTCGGCGGCAATGCAGGCGAGCATCTGCGGTGCTTTCCAGCTGCGCGTTGTGTTGTCTGCGCAGCTCCAGCAATGCAGTTGGCCTTGCGGAATATCCACCCAGTACAGCGCTTGGTCACGCACGCTCCAGACCGGGCTTTCGCCTGTGGCATTTTGTGCATCGACGATCAGTTCGGCATCCATGACGGTTCGTGTCTCCGGATTTCTGAAAAGAAGCAGTGATGCTTATTGGTCGCCGAACGGCCCCGAGGCCACGAATGCGCCACCCTGATAAACCATCGCCGGATCATCGGCCGCCGGCTGCGGCTGAGCCTCGATCTTGGCACGGAACTGTTCTGAGCTGTCTTTGGGGGTATAACCCAGCTTGCTGGCCAGCCTGTTGTCCCACCACACGTTTTTGTTGTCCGACATGCCGTAGACCACGGTATGCCCGACATCCGGCGTGTACAGGGAGCGTTCGATGAGTTGGGTCAGGTCGCCAAAGCTCAGCCAGGTGCTCATCATTCTGCGGTTCTGCGGTTCCGGAAATGACGAGCCAATGCGGATGCTGACGGTTTCGATGCCGTAGCGATCAAAGTAGAAACTGGCCATGTCTTCGCCGTAGGACTTGGACAGGCCGTAATAACTGTCCGGACGACGCGGGGAGTGTGCGTCGATGGTTTCGTCCTGCTTGTAAAAGCCGATCACGTGATTGGAACTGGCGAAGATCACGCGTTTCACGCCGTGCCGGCGGGCGGCTTCGTAGATGTGAAACACACCGCAGATATTGGCGCCGAGAATTTCCTCGAACGGCCGTTCCACCGATACGCCGCCGAAATGCAGAATCGCATCCACGCCTTCGACCAGTTGATGTACCGCATGCTTGTCAGCCAGATCGCAGACCTGAACTTCTTCGGTGGCGTCGATAGCCGGTGCCATATCGGCGATGTCGGAAAGTCGCAGGACCTTCGCGTAAGGGCGCAAAGTCTCGCGTAATACTTTGCCCAGGCCACCTGCCGCGCCTGTCAGCAGGAGGCGATTGAAGGGAGTTTGCGTGGTATGAGCCGATGTCATGAGAAAAGTCCTGATTGTTATTGTTGTCATCTGTTGTCGTATGACTTGCTGGATTATTTGCACCGCCTACGCGGATTGTCAACGCGGCCAACGTCTAATTCCGGCCTTTGCACACTTCGCAACACAGCTGGTTACAAAGGCAAAGTCTGCAGTCATCGCCAGACTTTGCCACAGGGCGTCAGAGCAGCGAAATCGGATAGCTGATGAACACGCGGTTCTCATCGAATTCGTTGGCACTGAAGTCGCGACGTAGTGTGGAATTGCGCCACTTGACGTTCAGGTTCTTGAAGGCGCCGCTTTGCACGGTGTAAGCCAGTTCGGACTCGCGCCCCCATTCCTTGCCGTCGGTGATGTTGCCGGTATGCACGTTATCACCGCTGATGTAGCGGTTCATCATTGTAAGGCCGGGTACGCCGAGCACCACAAAGTTGTAGTCATGCCTTAATTGCCAGGACTTCTCTTTGGCGTTGTCATAACTGGAGTTGTAACTGTCGTTGGCCAGAGTGCCGCCGCTGGTGCCGTTGACGCGCATCCACCCGGTATCGCCAGAGACCTTCTGCAGGCCGACATAGAATGTGCTGCCGCCATAGCGCGCCGAGAGCAATGCATAGGTGGTCTTGTTGTCGAGATCGTCCGCCAGTTTGTTGCCGTCTTCCTTGCCGGTGAAGAAACCGAGGTTGGCGCCGAGTGTCCAGTCGCCGATTGGCTGACTGTGCAGCAGATTGAAGAACTGTTGCTGATAGATATCCTGCAGTTCCGAGTACCAGATACCTGCCTGAGTACGTTTGTCGTTGAACACGTATTCACCGCCGCCGAAGTTGAAGCGGTCCGAGGTGAATGCGCCGCGTCCGTTCAGCGACATGTCTTCCATGCTGGCGTCGTTACGCGGACTATTGCCACGGAATTGCCCGCCATACAGCGTCAGGCCGTCGATCTCTTTGGAAGTGATCTGACCGCCCTGGAAGGTTTGCGGCAGGGAGCGGCCGTCATCGGAGCGCAGGATGGGCAACACCGGCATCCATTCACCGACTTTCAGTTCAGTCTTGGAAACCCGCGCTTTGCCCGCCACACCCAGACGTCCGAAATCATCGGCCGGACGCCCGTCGCCATGGATCGGCAGCAATTGAGTGCCGCCGGTGCCTTTGCCGCCATCGAGTTTGACCGAGTACAGACCCAACACATCGACTCCGAAACCCACCACGCCCTGAGTGAACCCGGACTTGGCATCAAGAATGAAGCTTTGCGTCCACTCTTCGGCCTTGTTCTGCGGTGCCGCACTGTTCGGGAAAGCCGGATTGGTGAAGTTGCGGTTGAAGTACGCGTTACGCAGGTTGAGCGTTGCCTTGGTGTCGTCCACGAAGCCTTCGGCCATGCCGAGTATCGGGAAAGCCAGCGTCATACCGCCAACCCCCAGCAGGATGCGCGAACGGGTGGTGTGAGATGTCATTATTGTTGTGCTCCCTTGTCTATCGAAAACTGTCCCCTTTTCTGGCTGTGTACTCTTTGCAGCCGACACCTTCGAGGATTGCGTGATGCCCGTTTCCAGGCAGGGCCTCGGCCGCAACACAGCCGAATACCGCTCGCCGAACGTCAGCGAATGCTATGAATCAGGAAGGGTGTCGAATACTGCAAGGCAGACAGCGCGGGCAAAGCTTCAATAACCGATAGAGCAAGCGAGCAGGCGCAAGTCTTCATATGAACGTACCCCGATTTTGTTTTTATTGTTGGCGTTATAGGTTGTCGTACAACTGTGGCGATTATTTGCAGCATGAGCGTGGTTTGTCAACGAGCGGTTAGTCGCGCTTTACCGATTCACCTGGTTTTTGTGTGTCAAACAGGGCGGTAAACGAATGGGAGTGAACGCAGCGGACGCATAGGCAGTCCACCCGGTAACCCCATTATTTTATTGGAGCTGCCACATGAATCGGTTCACTCAGAAAGTCGTTGTCATCACAGGAGCAGGTTCCGGGATCGGCGCAGCAACCGCCAAGCGTTTCGCCCGTGAAGGTGCAAGCGTGGTGCTGGTCGGCCGCAACCGCGAGAAACTTGCCAACGTGGCCGCGCAACTGTCAGGCGCAGAGCATTTGATCAGAGCCACCGACGTGGCTGATCTGACTGACGTGGAGGCGCTGTTCAAAGAAGTGGCTGAGCGCTTTGGTCGCCTTGATGTGTTGGTCAACAACGCGGGTGTCGCAACGTCCGGCAAAGTGACCGAACTGGGCGTGGACGATTGGAAAGCGCTGATGTCCGTGGACCTGGACGGCGTGTTCTATTGCACCCGCACCGCCATGCCAGCGCTGATCGCCAGCAAGGGCAACATCATCAACGTGTCGTCGGTGTCCGGCCTGGGCGGCGACTGGGGCATGAGTTTCTACAATGCGGCCAAGGGTGCGATCACCAATTTTACCCGCGCGCTGGCCATGGATCATGGCGTGGACGGCGTGCGCATCAATGCCGTCTGCCCGTCACTGACCCGCAGCGAGCTGACCGAAGACATGTTGGGTGACGAAGCGCTGATGGCCAAGTTCAAGGAGCGCATCCCGCTGGGCCGGCCTGGCGAAGCCGAGGATGTAGGCGACGTTATCGCGTTTCTGGCCAGCGACGATGCGCGCTTCGTGACCGGCGTCAACCTGCCGGTGGATGGCGGTTTATCTGCCTCCAATGGGCAGCCGCCGCAGGCTTGATGATGTCGGCGAGGGCTTTAATGTCTAAGCAGGTGCGCTGAAATGACCGTCAGCGCTTCTCTGCCAGCGGCTTTCGGAAAGCGACGGTCATTGTGTTGCTATCGATCCTCTCGTGTATTAGCGTGGAACCGGCAATAGAGTCTTTGTGCTCAGGATATCAGCCCACGCTTGAACAGCATGATGGTCAAACACGCGTCCTGCATCAACATCTGCCAGGGCCTCACGCGTAAGACGGCTACGCTCCTCCTCTTGATCGATCCACGCGGACAGTGCCTGTTTGACGGTCCAGTTTTTCGAGCGTTCGAGCCTTTCGGCCATTGAATCGACCTTTACAGCCAGATGTTCAGGAACGTGAGCTGTCACGGATCTGGTTTTTGTTATGCCCATGCTAAGTGACTCCGTAAGTGATATCCGTCGGGCTTAAATCAATATAAATAAAAAACAATCACAGTGAATAATAAAAGCTCGACAGAGCTTTGCTCGTCAACCACCTGTCGCCCCGACCGGCCCGATCACTCACTCGCTGCCACACTGTCCTTCTATGGACCAGGCATCAGGCCTGATTCAAACGCATCACCTTCCACGACAACGCAGATAAAGCCGTTGGCAGCCGTATCGCCCTTGTTGCGTTAAGCCCTTAACGTTTCAGCATCGAACAGCCCCATGAACCCATCGTCTGAAATCGATATTTCAGGCCTGAGGTGTTACGGCAAAATCGTCGATGATGTCACCTACAGTGTTCCGCGCGGCATTACCCGTGAGGCCCGGGGGCGCGTGTGGATCGTGCGTGTCCGCAAGGACGAGAGCTGGAAGGTCAATGCGCGCTTTACGGATCTGCGTTTTGGCGGCACGCGGCGTGCACTGGATGCCGCCATCATTCATCTGCTTTACAGCGGCCATGCCTGGCGACGCGACGATGTTCTGCAACTGGGCAACAACACTGTTGTGCACTGGCGCAAGCGAAGCGGGGTGGGGTTGTGTGCGGTGGCGTATGTGTCCCGCAATGAGGCGGGGCGTGGTGAAACGTTCTTTCTGGCAACCTACAAGCGGATAGCCAGCGGGCGAGGGCTTGAGAAACTCCATGCCCGACTGGTTCAGGTGCTGGAACGCGCCCATGAGATTCAGCACTGCAAGGCAGGCATCTCTGATTCCGCGCAGGACAGGATTCGCGAGGAAATCCATCAGGCGCTCGGCAGTGAAGTATTCCGGGCATTTCTGCTGGCGGGCCAGCGCAAGGCTGATGAGATTGCCGTGGCTGATTATGTCGAGCGGCTTCGCACGTCGGGCGATTAACCCTAAGCCTGTGGTGTGACCCTCTGAAACAATCAAGCCCGGTAAAAACCGGGCTTGAACGTATTGGTTGCCGATCAGATTTTGAAGCGACTGACCAGTGTCTGCAAATGGCCACCCAGGCGCGCCAGCTCAACGCTGGACGCGGCGGTTTCTTCGCTGGCCGATGCGGTTTGCTCGGACACATCGCGCACATTGACGATGCTGCGACTGATTTCCTCTGCCACCGCACTCTGCTGCTCGGCAGCAGCAGCGATCTGCTGATTCATGGCCTGAATGCTGGAGACCGTCTGGGTAATGCTGCCCAACGACGTACCGGCCTTGCGGCTCAGTTGTACGCTGCTGACCGTCAACTCGCGGCTGTTGAGCATGATGCTGGACACCTGACGGGTCCCGCTTTGCAGAGCTGCAACCAGGGTTTCGATCTCGACCGTCGACTGTTGGGTACGCTGCGCCAGACCGCGCACTTCATCGGCAACCACCGCAAAACCACGTCCTGCTTCCCCGGCCCGTGCAGCTTCGATCGCGGCGTTGAGGGCCAGAAGATTGGTCTGCTCGGCCACGGCCTTGATCACGTCCATGACCTTGCCGATCTTGTCGCTTTCCTGCTCCAGCTGATTCATCGCGTCGGCAGAACGACCCACTTCAGTCGCCAGACGCTCGATCTGGGCGATGGCCTCACCTACCACTTTGTCGCCATCACGTGCTTCGCGGTCAGCGTTGGAGGCGGCATGCGACGCTTGTTCGGCGTTGCGCGCCACTTCGGCCACAGTCGCCGACATTTCATGCATGGCAGTGGCCACCTGATCGGTTTCCACTTTCTGGCTGTTGACGCCTGCGCTGGTTTGTTCAGTAACAGCCGACAGCTCTTCGGCGGCGCTGGCGATTTGCACGACGCTGTCGCGAATCCCGCCGATCAAGTCGCGCAACGTGGTGCCCATACGCTGAATACCTTGCTGCAGCACACCCAGTTCGTCGCGACGGGTGATCGCCTGGGTCTGGGTCAGGTCGCCAGACGCAATGCGGTCGACCACGGCCATGGTTTCTTTCAGCGGGCGGGTGATTTGCCGAGTGATGATCACGGCGGCGATGACGCCGAGGGTCATGGCCAGCAGCGTACAGATAATCTGTGTGGTACGGGCCTGTGCGCTTTCCTGGTCGCGACGATCCAGTTGCAGTTGATACATGGCCTCACTGATCTTGACGATGTCCTGGCCTTGCGTGGTCATTTCCTTGCGTGCCTGGGCGATCGTGGCGTTGGCAACCTTGAAGTTCTGCAGGGTCGCGCGGTAGGCCTGCAATGAGGTTTCCAGCTGTTTCAACTGCTCGGCCTGAGGGCCGCTGAAGGTCGCTTTGAGCGTGTCCAGATCCTTGATGGCCGCATCCAGTTTCGCGACCGCCATTTGTTCTGTTTCGGGCGTGACATTGGTGGTGTAGCCACGCACTTCATAGCGCGCGAGCCGCAGGTCGTCTTTGGCCCGGGTGACGATCTCGAACTGCTCGAATCGATTGGCATCGGCCGGGTCCATGTTCTTCACTTCAGCCTGAAGCTGGTCGAACACCGCGAGGCTTTTCACCGCATGCGTGGTCAGCTCATCGCGTGCAAGGTTGCTGGCCTTGTATCCACTGCGCATGTTGTTCAGCGATTGCTGATAATCAGCTATCACGGCAGACAACTGCTCGAGCATTTTCACGTTCTCGGGGCTCTTGAACGAGCTCAGCAGCTTTTGCTGGTAAGCCTTGAAGCCATCCAGCGAAACCTGAACGGTTTCTGCGACTTTCTCGTCGCCGTCCGCCACCATGTATTGCAGACGGGTCACCCGCAGCTTGGTCAACTGTGCATTGAGCAAGGTAATGTCGCTCATCCAGTTGCTGCGTTTGATCAAGCCACCCATGCTGGTCCAGCCAGTGAGCGCAAGAATGGCAGTAAATACAAGTACCAGACCGAACCCGACGGCCAGCTTCATATTGACGCTGATGTTTGCAAACCAGCTATTCATAAAATTCTCCGGGACAGCCATTTAAAAAGTAAAGCGGTTGACAGGCATGGCGTTAAAACCATTGTCAGGGCAGGGGACACAGACGCTATCGGCTGGCGCGCGCCAAGCTGAAATGAAAAAGCAGATAAAATTTTAAAACGGCTGAAACGGTTGTGCGGACCTATCATTCATTGCGGGTCACCGCTATAAAGAGCTGCCGGATGCATTTGAACAGGCCATCGTTTCATGTGTATGAATCCCGATTGCCGGTTGTGCGATGCAGTAAAAGCCTTACTTCAGAATAAGGTCATTGCCTATAGAGAATGGCGTGCTTGTTTCGTAAGTTGCTTTGGCGTGTGATCTCCTCCATTCCTATTGAGATGTTCCGTAATGACCTTGAAGTTTCGGCATAAAATTCTTCTGGCTGCGTCCGGTGTCGTGGTATTGGCGTTTACGTTGTTCACGCTCTACAACGACTATCTGCAACGCATGACCATCACCCAGAACCTCGAGTCCTCCGTGGCACAAGCGGGCCAGTTGACGGCGAGCAGTGTGCAGAACTGGCTGAGCGGGCGCATTCTGGTGCTGGAAAACCTGACTCAGGATGTGGCTTATCAGGGTGTCAATTCCGACCTTGGCGGTCTGGTGTCGCAATCCTCGCTGGTTTCCACGTTTCAGTTCACCTACGTCGGTGACAGCAAAGGCGCATTCACTCAACGCCCGGACGTGGCGATGCCGGCGGGCTACGACCCACGTCAGCGGCCCTGGTACAAGTCGACGGTCGAGGCTGGCAAGACCATTTTGAGCGCGCCTTATCTGGCGTCCGTCGGGGGGCTGGTGGTGACCATTGCCAGCCCGGTCAAGACCGACGGCCAGGTGTCCGGTGTGGTCGGTGGCGACTTGAGTCTCGACACGCTGGTCAAGATCATCAACTCCGTCGAATTCGGCGGCCTTGGCTATGCCTTTCTGGTCAGTGGTGACGGGCAGATCATCGTCAGCCCTGACAAGGACCAGGTCATGAAAAACCTCAAGGACATCTACCCCGGCCAGACCATCAGCCTGGACGCGCGTTTGCGTGAGGTCACGCTCAACGGTCAGCAACGACTGCTATCGTTTACCCCGATCACCGGCCTGCCATCGGCCGACTGGTACATCGGTCTGTCGATCGACAAAGACAAGGCGTATGCGCCGTTGAGCCAGTTCCGCAGCTCGGCGATCGTGGCTGTACTGATTGCGGTGGCGGTTATTGCCTTGCTGTTGAGCGTGCTGATTCGCGCGTTGATGCGGCCGCTGACCGACATGGGCCGGGCAATGCGCGACATCGCCCAGGGTGAAGGTGATCTGACCCGTCGCCTGAGCATTCAGGGCAAGGACGAATTCGGCGAGCTGGGTGGTTCATTCAACCAGTTCGTAGAGCGCGTGCATGCGTCCATCGCAGAGGTGTCATCTGCCACCTTGCAAGTGCATGACCTGTCGCAGCGCGTGGTTAATTCTTCCAATTCCTCGATCGTCGGGTTTGACGAGCAGAGCGCGCGTACCAACAGCGTTGCCGCAGCCATCAACGAACTGGGAGCAGCAACGCAGGAGATCGCCCGCAACGCGTCCGACGCTTCGATCCAGGCCAGTGAAGCCCGGACTCAGGCGGAAGATGGCCAGGTCGTGGTCGAGAAAACCATCCGCGCCATGAGCGAGCTTTCAGCCAAGATCAGCGACTCATGCACGCAAGTCGAACAGCTCAATGCCAGTACCGATAACATCGGGCATATTCTCGACGTCATCAAAAGCATTTCCCAACAAACCAACCTGCTGGCGCTTAACGCAGCAATCGAAGCCGCACGTGCCGGTGAAGCAGGACGCGGTTTCGCCGTAGTGGCCGATGAAGTACGCAACCTCGCGCACCGTACTCAGGTGTCGGCCGACGAGATTTACCAGATGATCGGCGGTCTGCAAACCGGCTCTCAACATGCGGTGTTGAACATGAACGAAAGTCTGGCGTCCAGCCAGGAAAGTGTCGAAGTTGCCAATCAGGCAGGTAGCCGCTTGCGTGATGTGACGCGCCGTATTGGTGAAATAGATGGCATGAACCAGTCAGTAGCGGCTGCCACCGAAGAGCAAACGGCCGTTGTTGAAACACTCAACATCGACATCAACCAGATCAACACGCTCAACCAGCAGGGTGTGGCCAACCTGAATGAAACACTCAAGGATTGCGCCGCACTCTCACAACAGGCAGGACGTTTGAAACAGCTGGTGAACAGCTTCAAGATTTGACCGTACATCCAGTAACAGAGCCGGATTACGTGAGCTGTGATCCGGTGTTTGCTTCGAGGATGTCAGCCATCAAGGGCGAAGCTATTGCGCTTATAGCGCCGTACTTTTGAATGCGTCGGCGGAAGGTAAAGCGTTGGCTCGACTCTTTGGAAGCAAGCGTGGTGCGAAAACAGGGAGGCCAGAAACAAGAAAGCCCGCACGAGGCGGGCTTCTTGTTTGATTCAAAACCTTCATGGAGGGCTCTGAACCGGTACTTGGTGGTACACAGACATTTGAACTGAGAATATAAGTTGCTGTATTTATTGGGTATTTTTGTTTTTTTTTTATTTTCAAGGGATACATATTGGGATACATGGTGCTGGGTGCTGGGGTTTTTTTGGCCCGCTTACTCTGGTTGAAAAAACTCTGAAGTTCGTTGCTCCGCCCCGCGACGAACGGTAAGATTATGTTCATAAACCTGCGGAAGGTCTGAAAAAGCCTTTTCTTCAAAAGTCGAAGCCAGTAAATACAGGCGCTCCAGCCCGGTTCCTCTCCAAAAAAATGGGCTTTTTCAGAGGATACCTGCCGTCTTCGTTACGGCGTAGTCATCATAACCACTTCTTTGATGGATCACTCCAAAAGTGGCCCAATCATCTCGCTCCTAGATTTTGAGGAGCAATAGCGACTCTTTTGCGGTGATGCTGGTCCCTTGCGGCCTTCCACCACACTGATGCGTTTTCGCCTACCCGCCCCTCATGCAAATCCATCGCGAGGATAGAAGTTGACTAGGAGGCGGTAGTCAGGGAAAAGGGCAGCGTAAAAGTTTTCCGTTAGAACGAGCCTGGCAGTCACTTCCGCTGCGTCGGTGTAACCAGCTTTTTTGAGCTCTGGCATAAGATCGTCGCTAATCTCAACTAGTCGACGCTCTAGGGCCTCGAGGCGGTCATGTTCAACGTCCATCTGGATAACGGAAAAAATATTGTGTCCTGATGTGGCCGTACCACCGCCTATTGGACCGTACGTAGTGTCATCTTTTGTTAGGAAGAACGAATTGGTGTTTTTCTTGCGTAGAACGGCTCTCTGCGCATTGGTGAGCCTTTCCCCTCTTGCTCCGTGTATGACCCAGCCAGCGATTGAAGCCGGCCAGTTACGATGGACGGTTTCGACGATTTCGCTCTCTGTCCAGGCCCCATGGCTGTAAACATCTACTGCATAGAAGCACTCATCTGTAACTCTGGCAAAGAGCAAAGGTCCTGTGCGACGCACAAAGCCATTTTGAGTTTCGGTGCCTAGGGAGACGCTGCAAAAATAGCCAACTGTCCCCACCCTTGGCACACTAAGTTCCTTCAACAGCCTCCCTCTCCGTGAGCGTTACGCGCGTGCAGAAGACCTTCTCCGAACTCGAATATACCGGCAAGAAAAAGCAGACTCGCCGAGATCGCTTCCTGGCTGACCTTGAACAGTTGGTGCCCTGGGCCCTGCTGGAGGCGCAAGTGGCGCCGTTTTATAGCAACACCGCAGGCAAGCGCGGACGCCCTGCGATAGGGGTGTCGCGCATGTTGCGCATGTACGTCGTGCAGCAGTGTTTCGGTTTCTCCGATGAAGGTTGCGAAGATGCCGTCTACGACAGCCAGGCCATCCGCGGTTTTATGGGTATCGACCTGGGTCGCGAGTCTGCACCGGATGCCACCACCTTGCTGCGTTTTCGCCGCTTGCTGGAAGTCCATCAGCTAACCCGGCTGCTGTTTGAAACGATTAACCAGCATCTGGCCAGCCGGGGGCTGCTGCTCAAGGAAGGCACTATCGTCGACGCTACTCTGATCGCCGCGCCGCCCTCGGTCAAGAACCGAGAAGGCAAGCGTGATCCTGAGATGCATCAGGCCAGGAAAGGCAATCAATGGCACTTTGGGATGAAGGCCCACATTGGTGTAGACGCCACGTCGGGGCTGGTGCACAGCGTAGTAGGGACGGCCGCTAACGTGGCGGATGTCACCCAGGTTGGCCAGTTGCTTCACGGTGACGAAACCTATGTTTCGGGTGACGCTGGATACACCGGTGCGGCCAAGCGACCGGAGCATGCTGAACGGGACGTTATCTGGTCGATTGCAGAACGGCCAAGCAGTTACAAGCAGCACGGCGAAGGCAGCGTGCTGTATCGGGTCAAGCGCAAAATTGAATATGCCAAGGCGCAACTGCGTGCCAAGGTCGAGCACCCCTTCCAGGTAATCAAGGTGCGCTTCAATCATCGCAAGGTTCGCTACCGTGGGCTGGAAAAGAATACAGCGCAGTTGTTCAGTTTGTTTGGGTTGGCCAATCTGATGCTGGCCAAGCGGTATTTACAACAGACGGCAGGATAAATCCGTCTGAAAGGCGGGACTGGCCCGCCTTTCAGCAAAATGAGGGCAGAAATCTGCTCGAGAAACGTAAAATAAGGCCGGCAGGTTGAAAAAAACCGGCTTGGAAATGGGGACGGTGCGAACGGGTTAATTGTTCAGCGTCTCCCTAGGAGGGTGTAGACAAAATAAATTAAACTTTCACTCCCTTGTCTGAATAGCCCTCAAGCCATGCCTAAAACCGGACGTCCTCGCTCGATTGCCGCCGAGCACTATCCCGTGCTGGTGAAACTCGCTCATGCACAGCCCTATTCCAGCCAGGCCGAATTGGCGCTCGTATTCTTCGCCGAAACCGGTATCACTGCGCATCCCGACACCTTTGCAAAAGCGTTGAAAATGGCAGGGATTACGCGTGTAAAGCAGCGGGCCAAGGGAAGTTTTCAGTCACCTGAACCTAATAAAGCCTATGGCTACAATGAAACCCACCGCCGCCAACTGCCGGAGCAGCTATATCCGAGTTGCTTGACAGATACCGAGTGGGCACTGGTCGCCGACCTGTTTGAAAGCCAGGGCGGACGAGGAGTGCCACCGCTTCACTCTCGGCGCACGTTGCTGGAAGCCTGTTGCTATGTCGTACGCACGGGGTGCTCATGGCGAATGCTACCCCGCGATTTTCCTCATTGGGACAATGTCTACAAAACGTTCCGCCGGTGGAGCGCTCAAGGCAAGTTCGAGCAAATGCATGATCGCTTGCGAGCTCAATGGCGTGAGCGGGAAGAACGCGCTGACAGCCCGTCAGCAGCGATCCTGGATTCACAGTCGACCCGCAGTTCTCCTCAAGGCGGTGACAGCGGCTACGACGCAGGCAAAAAAGTGAAGGGGCGTAAACGAAGTCTGATTGTCGATACATTGGGCCTGCTGCTGGCTGTCAGTATCAGTGCTGCAAGCGTGCAGGATCGTGACGCGGCGGATGATGCGGTGGCGTACTCGAAGGAAAAATATCCGTCACTGAGCACGCTTTTTGTTGATAGTGCGTACGCAGGAAAATGGGCACAGCGCACCCATCAACTGCACGCTATCGATGTTCAAGTGATCCGTGGCCCGAATAACAGAAGAACAGGGCAATGGCACTCTGAACAAGGCGATCTATTTTCCGTGGAGCCTGTTCAGACTGGATTTGTGGTCATGCCCAAGCGATGGGTAGTGGAGCGAACTCATGCCTAGAATGAGAGAGCTCGGCGACTGATCATGCATCATGATCGCCTTTTTGCGGTAAGCGAGGCATGGGTTTGGTTGGCCGAGGCTCGAATACTCGCGCGCCGACTCACTACATGATTTTGTCTACACCCTCTAGGGAGACGCTGATTTATTCTAAAACCCAGCTGTTGCCCCCAGATAAATCAAGGCCTCCAGAGCGTTGCAGGGACGAAAAATCGAATAAATCAGCGCCTCCCTAGATTATAACTGTCGTACAGAAAACCATCGGGCCGGTACAACCCAATCGGCGGCGGTATGTAACCAAGAACAAAAATGTCCGATTGTCTGAGAATTTCGCCGACGGCACACAGGTCCTCGTAGGGGAAATCTAACCGTAGAAAAATTCCTGCGTCAATGTGTTCGTTATTCATCGGCTAGCCATGGCCCCTGAGTCTTAGGCTACCGAGTATAGGAAGCACTCAGGTACTCATCCAGTAATATCGCGCTCCCTTAACCATGGTATTTGCCAAATTATCAGCTGCTAGTGGAATCCAGTGTCAAAACCCTGGAAACCACGATGGAAACCAGCTCCTGGCAACCATAATTTTATGGTCGGCGTGTTTTGTTTCCGTCATCGCTTATGGTTCGCAAGGGAGGAGTGCAACCGTATTCTGATCTTCGGTCACTAGAAAGGATCTGGCCGCAATGCAGCGTTACCGTTGAGGAATATTAACGGTCAGCCTGGCGCAGCGAGCGGCCATGATTAATGGATACCAGGCTAACCGGCCGAAACACGAAGCCTCGACAGCCTCAACCTACTGAAGGGGTCGTGCTGAAGCAACGGGCTAGCCGACAGACGGAATGTAGATCCACGTTGGCTAAATGAAAGCGTTTTGACGATCAATAGGAAAAATGCGAGCGTATTCATTGAATGCTCGCACGTCTAAACGCGAGGGTAGTGAGATGGATCAGGACCGCGTTCATAGAGATACCCTTTACGCTGAAGTGTGGTCTACGCCCATGGTTTCCCTCGCTTCCAAGTACGGAGTGTCAGCGGTTTTTCTGTCACGGGTCTGTGCTCGCCTGAATGTACCTTGTCCCCCACGAGGTTACTGGGCGAGGAAGAAATCGGGACAAAAGCCAAATATTCCACCTCTTCCAAGGTCTAGGACCGGCGACACTACCGAGTGGAGAAAAGGCGATCAGCTACCGCGCAGTCAGGAAGG
>NZ_FNKU01000002.1 GCF_900100365.1 Pseudomonas cannabina
AAGGGCTTACTCGAAAGCTTTGGCATAGCGTTGTGCGGTTTGGCCACGTCAATCTTGGTAGCGCTCGCCTACGTCGTTGTCGCCCGCATGACGGGCTTTGACTTCTTCTCCATATAGGGCCTTGCACACCAGCTTCGCCGCCGCATCAGGGTACTACTTAGGCTCACTCACCTCCACTAAAGGGCCACCGCGATCCTACTGATCCAAATGCTGATTATCGCGGTCCTGGTCAATGTTTCGCCTCAACCAACGAACGGCCTTGGAGGCTGGTAACCATCATCGGGGGCGTCATCCACCGGGTCATGCCGAGCTGGGGAATGCGTTCTCACCTCCGGTTCGTCGTAGCCGTAATACTGACGGTGATCCTTCTCGATCACGTCATAGCGCGCCATCTGCTCTGGATCGGTCACCTGGAACACATACTGACTTCCGCGATGGTTGACGCCACATCCCGCATCAAGCACCTGGTCAACGAACTGGTCATCACCCATGATCCTCACAGCGTCACCGCTTTTCGTGGATACCAGGTTAGCGGCCAGCCGATAGTTGTCCAACTCATCGTCGTCATTGAACCCCGCTTTTACGTGGACGAAATCGCCACGGTCGATCACACCCGCCCTGCCATCGCGCAGATATTCGACAGTGCCGTCACGATGCAAATGTGACGTGTAAGAGCGCAGGTGATAGACAGCAGAATCATCTGCCTGGCCGCACTGGATAAGACGATCAAACCCACCGTTCGGAGTGCGCTCCTTCCGCTTTTCTCGATACACAAATCCACGCAGTTGACTGACAGCCGCAACGTCTCCTCTAAGAGCTTGCTGCTCGACCCAGGGACGGTATGCAAGCGGACGAAGCAAGCCCTTTTCGGCAAGCGCTTGCCGCTCGTCACGAAGCTCGATGCGCAACTCAGCCATGGCTTTCATCCGGTCGAACTCGGCAACTCGATACAGCAACTTGCGAAGCAAAGGATCGTGCTGAGAGCGTTTGACGTCCGCCTTCATTGCCTGGTACCGAGCAGCCACTTGCTGGTATCGATCCTTGACATGAAGATCAGGTTTTTCCCATCCCTCACGATAGCGTTTGTAGCGCATTTTTAAGTCCAGCCGAGCCTCAGCTCTCGCCTGCCGGCGATCGAAACGCACGTCTTTATCTCGGAGTTCAAATGCAGGCTGGTAAGTGGAAAAAATACCATAGCTCCATTCTTCATGTTCGAAGGTGGGAGGTCCTTCAAACGCACCTATGTGGGCTTCCAATCGAAACTTGTCAGCGTCGGATGAACCGAAGAAGCCTTGACCACAGGACCCTCTGGGCGCAAGAAATCATAGATCACCAGACCTTCGCCTTGCTCCTCAATCCCAAGCCACGTTCATGCAGGGCCAGATGGATTTTACGCCAGGTAATCTCTCGCGATTCGATAAGCTCAGATATTTTTTCGCGCACCTCACGCACGGCGTAATGATAGAGACTCTCGGTGTTGGAATAGACCTGCAATGGCACAGTCCCTTGCGGAGCACTGCCATACCGAAAAGGAGCACGGACCAATTGGTCGTTGACGCCCCACTGCCAGCTTCCATTGTCCTGAATGAATCCGTATTTGCGTTCGAGAACGCGGCAGCTTTTCTGCAACGTGTCAGCATCATTCCACAAGGCGGCGGCTTTGTAGGTAATGGGATTGACTCGGTTCACCGCCACATGACAGTGCGTATTGTCTGTGTCTTGGTGAATAGCGGTGACGTACTGATGCCCTTTCATGCCCAGCTGACGAATGCAGTGTTCGGCGCATTCGAATATCTGCGCATCTGTAGGCAGTTCGTTTTCGCGCCACGACAAGATGAAGTGATAGACCGGGTCCTGGCAGCGACGACTCTGGGCAGCAACCATGTTCATTTCCGCCGCAGAGGTCTCCCAGGAGAAGCAATTGGTCTCGCAAGAAATGCCCCCACTGATCAAGCGCTGACGGCCATCGGGGAACACGTCGGTGATCACGACGGCACGGTCGTCTCCATCATTTCGATCCGCATAATCGACAAGCCGATCAAACATCGCCTTCTTGGTGCGCGAAGCATTCTGGCGAGGCGCAGCGCTAACTAGATCATCATCTTTGGGCTTGTCACCACGGTCGCTGATGTAGCTCACCAGCCGGTTGAAGCTGGAGCCCTTATCGCCGCGTTTCGGGGGGATGATGACGTTCATGGGTGATTGGCTACTTAATGCGAGTCTGGGAAAGATCGATGGCATTGACGGCATTTCGGATGGCGACCAACACGTCAGAGAATTGCTTGCTAAGATCAGTTGTCATGCTGTCCTGCATCTGGTTGAACAAATGCTTTTGCAAGCCACCCAGCTGTAGCAACGCGGCCATTAGCTTCTTGTCAGTCGGTGTCTTGATTTTGCGATTCAGCGCAGCACGACGCATCAGATCTGAAACAGATATCTCGGCAGCCAGCGCTTTTTCGCGAATCAAGGCCGCATCCTCTTCAGTGCAACGAATTTCGATCCTCACCGTTGCTTGACGCGCTGTGCTTTTCGACATGCTCTGACTCAACCTTAACTAACTGAATGACGCTGTCGGGGTGTCGGGGCGGAGCCCTGATCCGGGTTTTGTCGGATGGACCGCGTGCGGGCCGTCCGTACAAAACATTTCCGGTCAATATCTTAAACCGTCTTTACACCTTTTAAATACCATATTACCCTAAAGCGGACAAGAGCGCTGCGGGGTTGGTTGGGCCTCGAAATTCGAGCAGGCTCTCCAGACCTTTGAAAAGCGCAGGACACGTAAGGGGCTGATTTTCATGGCAAAGACAAGGCTGTACACCCAGCATGATCTGGCTGCGGCCCGTGAGTTTCTGGACGGCCTCCCCTCGCTGAAGGTGGACAAGTTCCAGCGCTTTGGGCCTGAAGCGTCAGTCAGCGAAAAACTGTACGCGGCCCTGCACGATGAAGACTTTACCCTCACGGATATTTTGCACTTCCTGGAAAAGCATGGATTCAGCTCGACGGTAGACAAACTGCGCACGATGCGTAGAGTGATGTTCACGCTTGACATTGATCAGCCTGAATCCCGTGACCCATCACGGTGTATTGATATCAGCAGAATGCGGGTGCACACGTGGATAAAAAGAAAAAAATCACGCTAGATCAGGTAGAGGTCGCCAGGCAAGCTCTTGCGGCTTTGCCAGACCTCAGTCAGGACAGAATGTCGAAAGGTCAATTTCTGAGCGCGCTTGCGGATAGATTTCACACGTTGTCTCAAGAAAAGGGATACTCACTGCTGGCCATACAAGAAGCCCTCAGAACAATAGGTGTGAGAACATGCCCTGCACGTATTGCGTTGCTGGTAACTGAATACGCCAGACGGTCAAAGAAACGAGAGCACGGCTAAAAGCACTAACTTAATGTAGAGTAACCCATCAGTACATCAGGATACCAAGCCTATGGCCAAGCAGAAAACATTCACCCAACAAGACCTGGAAGCCGCCCGTCAAAAACTGGCCGATCTGCCAGACCTGAGCAAGGACAAAATGAGCCAGGCCGAAGTGCTACAGTCGCTCAAAGAACAAATCGTTGAGCTGTGTTCGGCCAAGGGTTACTCCGTCTCGGAGGTTAAACAGGCTCTCGCTGATGTTGGTCTGAACGTGAGTGTTCGGGAAATTACCGACCTGACCACTAAGCGCAAACGTGCGGCACCTCGGGCGAAGCCTCAGGTTGCCTGAGCGCTCAAAGCCAGCCAACAAAAAAGCCCCACATCGAGGGGCTTTTTTGTTCCAAGGCAGCCGTCTTCAATCAGTGTAAAGATAATCAGCAAGATCGATTTTTTCCGATTGACCATCCATACCGGTGACAACAAAGGTACACGCGCTGTCTGGTTCGCCGTCAGCGATACGTGCCTGAAAGAAACGCTGTGCGACGTCAAGGGCGGCTTCTTTATGTGCGCCTACTGATTCTGTGTAGATGGTCCAGGTGACTACGTAGCCTTTCATTATCTTCATCCTTACGTTGATGTCAGAGTTGGGCGCCGCCAACGCCCAGTTGTGTTGAATTAAGCGGCTTTTCTGTGCTCACCCATAGCCTGCGCAAGTACCCACAAGGCCCGGTTCAGTTTCACGTCCTGATCAATCCCATTGACCGCTCGCGTGGTCGTGCGTCGGCCTTGCTTGTTACGCCCGGTCAAACCGCCTTTGATGGTGTTTTCCTGGACTCGATTGAAGGTGGTCCAAAGGTCGCTGCTACGGTCCTCCCGACGGCGTGGCATGAGCAACTGGGACGGGGTAACAGGCGCAGGTCCTTCTGCCGGATCGTAGCGATACGCCAAGGCAGCCAATGCAAAAGCCTCTTGCTCGTCCTGGTCTAATTGTTGATGCTTCATGTCAGCGGTGATGTGGTCGATCTGTTCGAAATGCTTCAACACTTCGAAGGCGCCTTCGATCACGTCATGCACCACATCACCACGACCGCTGTGTCGCACTTTCTGGTCAGCGGCAACGTCCCCCAGTACCAGTCCGTTTGCACACACGAAACGGAATTTGCCTCCAATCATCTGATAGCTGCTGCTGCCATCGTGGCTGTTGAGAAGGATGATTTCGTTGGCTTCCTGGTCCAGGATCTGGCTCGCATGGCGCAGGCGCAGCATGTGCTTGGTGTGCTCACGTTTGCCCTGGTCACGCACGCGTGTCTGACAGGCCATGAATGGTTCAAATCCTTCGGCGCGCAGCGCATCAAGTACCTGCACGGTCGGGATATACAGATAACGTGCCGACCTGCTGTCGTGCGCTTCTTCGGCGAAGATGGAAGGCACATAATGGGCGATCTGATCGTTGCTCAGTGCGACGTCACTGCGTATCATGCATGGGTTACGGAAGTTGCTGGACATACGCATATTTTTTCTCCTGGTGTAGCGCCCGGCCTGACGGGCGCAAGCGGGGTTAAGCGGCGAAAAGGTCGCCCTGGCGGTCGGCGTAGCTGCACCAGCGGGCAAACGATTCGTTGCCGCACCAGGTCTGAATTTTTTCCACGAAGCCTTCACGACGCGCTGTGGTGATTAGCTCGGCGATCACCTCGGCCGAGTCACCCATTTCAAAGCAGTTGTCGAACTGGCGTTCGCCCAGGCCTTCGAAACCGTTGTCCCAAAGTTCATACCGGACTACGGCGTCTGCCAGGTCATGCTTGAACGTCAGCACCAGGAACTCGACGCGGGCATTGAACTTGTGTACCTGGCGACTCAGTTTCAGCAGCTTTTTGCAGATATCGACCTGACCGCTTGTGAAGCGCTTCATCAGCTGTTGCTTTGCTTGTCTGTTCATTTCGTCTCACCTCTGTGCCGGCTTTGCTGAGTGCCTTTCGCCGATGCGCTTAGGTCGATCGGGCGCATAGGTGCGTGACAAGGGCGCGATGCGAGGCCGCAGCTAAGGGAGCGAAGCGAGTCTGAACGGGGGAGTGTCGCGGGCGCAGCCGAACCCTTGTCAGGTGCCGCGCTCGATCTACCGTCAAGCGCACGGCGAAAGGTGCGCAGCAAAGCCTGCAGGTGATACGGGAAGTACAGGCAGCGACGGCAAGCGGAGCGCGCAGGCCGAGAGGCCGGAGGCGTTAGAGCCGGCTTGCCGGCGAGGATTGAAGCCCGAAGGGGCGAGACGGGCCGGCTTCATGGCCTGGCTCGATGCGCAGCACGAAAGCCCGGCCCTGAGCGCAGCGAAGGGAACGCACGTCAGAGGTTGTCAACGATCGAGCTGCACCGAGGCCCAAACAGCCAGGGCACTCCTCTCCTATTGCGATCGAGCAGATCTGAGTGATTGAGCCAAAGCCAGAACGTCACCAGCTGCTGCAGGAGGAAGCCAGGCTTCAACCTTGACCCAATCAGCAGGCAAATCCTCCAGGCGCGCCCGAATGCGTGCCATAAGCCTGTGAACCACCTGCCGGGTCAATCCAGTCTCCAAGGCTGCTTCGGACACGCTGGCACCCATGACCAGGACAAGCCTGGCAGCACTTATCGAGCGATCGGAGAACGCCCGACGTCGATTCTGGCCCGCAAGCACGTTCATGACCCGCTCAAATTCGTCCGCGGCCATCAGGGCGCAGGGTGAAACCGGACTGATCATCCTGATCAACTGGGCAATCTGGGCGTTGCTGTAGTTCTGGATGATCTTTGTTGCAAGACCAGGCAGGTCAGGATCGACACTCATAGGAGCAGGCTAGGCTGAAAGAAATCGAAGCTACAGGAATCGCAACCACATGTAACCTTTATCAAGCTGCAGTTTTGACACTGACCTCAACGTGCATGCCGCCCTGGGCGAGCATGTTGATCAATCGATCCACGCTGAAAAGGTCGATCTTCCCGCGCTGGAGTTCCGAAATGCGGGGTTGCGTTACGTTGAACAGCTGCGCAGCGTCAGCCTGCGAGAGCTGACGCACCTCGATAAAGTCTCGGATAGCCGTCATTAGGCTGGTGCGAATACGCATGTTCTCTGCTTCGGCTGGTGAGTCCTCCAGGGCGTCCCAGACGCTGCTGAAGGCTTGATTTGATTCAGTCATTAGTTCAACTCCTTAGTCAGTTCTTTCATCCGCTTGGCGGCGAGGTCAAGGTCATGCTTGCTCGTTTTTTGCGTCTTCTTTTGGAAGCAGTGCAGGACATAAACCGCCGTCGCGAATTTCGCAATGTAGATCACACGGAAGGCGCCGTGGGCGTCCCTGATCCGTATCTCCTGTGCCCCTGGACCAACGGTCGTCATGGGCTTCCAATCGTCAGGCTCATTGCCCACCTGCACCCTATCCAGCTGAAAGCCGGCCTCACGGCGGGCAGAGATTGGGAACGCTCTCAGGTCGTTTAGAGCTGAGCCCATAAAGATGATTTGTTTGAGGACTTTGTTCATGGACTAATTATACGTGATTACGTATATTTAGTCTCTTTTATTTTACCTGCATTTTTGTCACCACATGGTGCTACTTATGATCGTCAACATAGGGTCTACCCCAAGTGACACGAAAATCAGCCCAACAGATTTCAGCTTTGCGCACTTAACGTACACCCAATTTGATACAATGATTTGACTACACCCAAAATGAGACAGATCTACCGATGTTCATTCGTGCATACCTTCGAGCATCGACCGATGACCAGGACGCAAGTCGAGCGCGCGATTATTTGGAAACGTTTGTCTCCGGCTATGGCAAGGCCATCGCATCGTGCTACATGGAAAATGCCAGTGGCAGCCATGCCGACCGCCCGGAATTAATTCGACTACTCAAAGATGCTCGCCGAGGTGACGTGCTGCTGGTGGAAAGCATCGATCGGCTGTCGCGGATGGATGACCAGGCTTGGCGATCCCTCAAAACAGCAATCGATAACCGAGGCATACGGATCGTCTCTGTGGATCTGCCTACCAGTCATCAAGGCATGACGGCCCAGTCGGGGGACGAGTTCACCGACCGCATGCTGGCGGCCATCAACTACATGATGATCGATATGATGGCCGCGATCGCCAGGAAGGACTATCAGCAAAGAAGACTGCGCCAGGCACAAGGGATTGAGAAGGCAAAAGCTTCAGGCGTCTACAAAGGCAGACCCGTAGACGCAGAACTGCGTAACCGAGTGCGAGAGCTGCTGGCTGCAGGTCTCGGGATCCGCGCCGTAGCGAGGCACGCTGCGTGTTCAACTACGACCGTCATGAAGGTCCGCGACGAGCTGGCGCAACAGCAGTACGAGGGTGAGATACAGCCGAAATAGCTGTATATATGCACAGAAAAAACAGAATGATGCATTTTGAGGTCATTCCGTTTAGCATGTTGGCTGGCCATAAAACAATGGAGCTAGCCTATGTTCTCGAATGAAAGTCCCAGTGGTAAGATTACCGTCCGTAGCCTGCCTCCAGAGGTTCTTATAGCGCTCAACGGCCTTGCAGAACAGCATGATCGGTCTCTTGAAGCAGAGGCCCGGCAGGCCCTAAAAGCGTGGGTAAAGCCTATCACTGAAAAGATAGAGCAGTCTTCGCGATTAGCGGAGCTAGTGCTGCGTCTTAGCCTCCTTAAAAGGGAACTTGAAAAGCTCTATCCAACACGACAGGTTTCGCCGTCGCGGATCGCTGAGGCGTTGGGCTGGTCTTATGCAGAGCCAGTGGAAGGTTGGTTTCTAGGGAAAAACGAACCATCAATTGACGAGCTTACTCAACTGTCCCTGTTATTCGGGTGTCAAAGAGACTGGCTTGTGCACGGAGAGGGTAAACCGTACGCTGCTGTCTACTCTCGCATCCCTGAAGAAGCGAATGCGGGCGCAAAATTTCTCCTCGCGCCTACTGATGACGGCAAAATACCTACTCTCCATCTTGTCCGCAGCATGAGCGAAACTGGACAATTTCTTTTCATAAAACAGTATTCAGACTGGAACGTACAAACATTTTCGACGCCTTACCATATCAGTGAGGTTATAGGAGCTGGCGGGGAATCCAGCTTGGCGGCTCTTAGTCTTGTTTTGAAAGCATTGTATAAAGCTTGGACCGGCGGGAATGCACAAAATAACTGGATTTCTGGCTATCTCGTTGAGCCAGATGTTTTTTCCAAATTACTGGCAGGGGATACTCACCCACTAAACGTTATCAATACAGTTGACAAAAGTACTTGGTGGGAAGACTTTTGGGATATCAGTCAATTTAAAAAAGCAAATTACTGGCCAGGCTGGTCTTCCGTGACTGAGCGAATTCACAATGTGATTGAGCGTCGTTCTAGCCTGAAAGAACAAAGTAACTCAATATCTATGAATGAGTGAATATTTGAGACCCCTCTGAAAAAGCCCTTTTTTTAGGAGAGAAACCGGGCTGGAGCGCCTGTATCTACAGGCTTCTATTTTTGAATAAGAGGATTTTTCAGACCTTCCTTAAATAAAACATCTCAGGTAAAACACAAGTAGGTAAATAGATCGCTACTTTCCTATTACATTTTTGTCGAGGTATTTTCCGATGAAAATAGTCCCATACCTTGTTATTGGATTACTCATTACTAGCCTGATTGCGTTGGCCCTTGCTGCATGGAATTTCTCCCGTTTCTATTCTGCTAAAAACGATCCTGTTAAAGAAAAACAATGGATACATATAGCAGCGCATGCTGCCCGGGACGGCAATCTTAACCCAAGTGAGATTGGAATGATTGAAAGATCCTACTATTCCGGCTACCTGAAAAGCACAAAAATATGGGGTACCATTGCAGTTGCGACATTAAGTTCGGCCTATGCTTCAATGATTTGGTTGCTATAATAATACCCAGAACAATCCAAAGCTATCAATCTGGGGGTTCCGGCGTACACCCCCAGATTGGTCCCTGTCTGGACACCTTGCCTGGCTGGGCAAGACGGTGCATGAGTGAACTGTTGGAGCACACCAGCCATATCGAGGATCGGCTGGTGGAACTTGATCGAGCCATCAATCAGATCGCTCGCGAAGATGATCGTAGCCGTATGTGAGCCAGCTTTTTTTCTATCCACGTCAGCAGTGCGGTACGCCCTGCTGGACAAGGCATCAAAAACTCGCCGGCCTGTGTTCCTTCTGGTGTCAGCTCAACAAGAGTGGGCCACTCATTGCACAGAGGATTGCCACCCTTGTTCCATTGCTCCCCGGCCCCCTACTTCCGCATTTTTTCTTCAAAGGCATCAAGGCATTGTTTGAACAAATCGCCGAGCTTCTGGTAGCCGTGCTGTTGTGCAAGTTCATAAAAACGCTCTCTATCCGAGACCTCTGCCCGGAAGTTTAATTGGGCTTTCGGTGGGATTGCGTCTCTGAAACGTTTGATTTTCGCGGGTTCTGACGAAGGCGCCTCACGCGATGGAAAATCGTTATTAATCGATAGTCGATCAATATCAGCTGATAGCACTGGTGCGCGATCACCCTCTTTAGCCTTGAATTTTGTCAGCAACTCAAACGGATTTGGCCGGCCGCCATTGTCTTCATTGGTCATGCTGCTATCTCCTTCGATAACCTTTCAAGTACTTCACACGCCACAGCTTTCGCATTCGCAGAAGCTTGCTCTAAACCGGGTACCAAGTCTGGATCCTGTTGCTCCAACGGACGTTTGAACGTGAACAGTGCCCGGAAAGCATCCCGCTCGCACATTTCGGTGTCGAAGATGGAGATACCTTGGCTGGTGAGGCTTTTCCGTAAACTGGTCGTTGTACGCGTTGTATAAGCCGTTGGCGTTCCCGTGAACAAGATCGCGTACGGAAGTCGGTAGTTTGGTGCGTGCCTTTGAAGGGATAACTCTTGGTCATGAATGAGTGCAATCGCCTTAGCCGCCTCCTCCGCATCCAGGTACGAACCGCGCATTGGTACGATGACGTAATCCGCTTCCATCAGCGCATGGACAACGATTTTTGCAGCTGTTCCTTCAAGGTCCACAAAAACGAAAGGATCGACCTTCGCAGCCTCGCGAATTTTTCCTGCAATGTTGTTCTCGGTTATGCCCGAAATGATCCGAAGTCCAGGCGGACAAAAGCCACCGGCTGCCCACTTTGTCATCGGCATATTGGGGTCTGCATCGATGATGGTGACGCTTGCTCCCTCTTTTACTAGCTGCAAAGCTACCGTAAGACAGGTTGTTGTCTTCCCGACACCGCCCTTCGGGCATATAAAAGGCACTGTTGGCATGATGCGCCACCTCTCCGATATTACGTAATAGTAGCCAATATCATACGCTAGCGCTGTATTAATATCAATAAATATTAAAGCGATATCGTATGATATTGACCGATATTGATATCAGGCTGACGTAGGGGTCCGGGGAGCAATGGAGCAGCCAACCGACTTAGGCTCTGTACGAAAAGTGGCTGCGCTCGGTGATGCTTCGTTAAAAACAGGCTCGGAATGCATCTACAACACGTAGAGTCGAACGCGACCCCGGCCGTTCCTCGCCTGTTTTTGCCTCGCCTGACCTTCGCTCGCCGACTTTTCGTACAGAGCCTAAGGTGGTGGCGATCCGTTTTTCTCAGAATTTGCACCCTTATTGCCTGTCCGAAAGAGGTCCCTTCAACGCAATAAATTTAGTACCAGCTAAATGAGACGCCTAATGCAGCGTATTTACGGGTCTTGACCGATCGATTGCTTAGCGTCCGTTGAACGATCCTCTTCGGACAGCGTATTGAGCGGATTACTGTGAGCGCAGGAGAGTCCTGCGGCTCCTTAAGTCGGTTGGCTGCTCCATTGCTCCCCAGACCCCACGTACCGATTTGAAGGTCATGCGCTTGGCTAGTGCATAACCAAACAAGAAGTAACTCATGTCAAGCCGACCAGCTGCGCAAAACGCATGCCTTCATTGAAGGCAAAGGGCGATTGACCATGCACATAATTATTTGAGCAGCCTGCGCGCACACGCGCCCGGTTGAGGACTGGGGCGGCTTGCCGTTCCAGGCCGATTTATCCGGGTCTTAGCGCCCGTAGGGTGGCCGCAGGCCAGGGCAGGGCAGCTTCATCGCCCTGGGCCGCTTAGACAGGCTGTTTCACTGACGTATAGGCGCAGACATACGCGCCGTGCCGAAGGCACGACTTGCGCGTGCATTACCGCTTTATGAGGTGGGTTTCCACCGCGTAAATCCCTGTTTTCCCTGAAAGGGGTAACTGAAGGGGGGATAAAATTTCATTTATTTCAAACACTCCAGTGCGCCACCTCCAGCGTGGCCAAAAAGAGCCGTTGGCACAGCCAAAAAACGGCACAACCAGCGCCGTCGAGCGGTTATTGTGGTGCCTGGCCATAAGGCCACCAACCGCCCTTAAATCGCAGGCGTGACAATGCCTCCGCGTGAGCGGATGCAGTTTTCAGACAACGTGGGGCCTGTTAGGCTTTTTTGCTCCTCGACGCCAGGAGCCTATCCAGCGCACTGGACACGGTGTTGCTCACTGGCGGCGATGTGCTGGGACTCGCTGCACCTTGTGTTCCGGCTACGCCCGCCTCCCGATTTTCCTTGGCCTGCCAGCGCTGACGCGACGTTTCACGGCGCTGGAGTTCCAGAGAGTGCTTTTCCATGTCCGCCAAGCGCTGTTGCCCTATGTCGCGCAGCTGAGCATCGCGACGCTTCCTGGCCGACTTCTGCACGCGTTCATGAACATAGGCCAGGCCAAGGTCTTTCCAGAAAAGCTTGGTGAAGCGGATCAGGACGCGGGTGCGCACCAGGTGCAGACCGTTATCGTCCTTCTCGTCCAGGCGAATGCGCTCGATACGGCGGTACACATACCCCGCATCATCCAGGGTTTTCATCAGGCGACACAGCGCTGGTGCAGAGATACCGGCATCCTCGGCAATGCCACACTGAGTGTTCAGCACATAACGGCCATTGGCAGGGTCGATGTAGCCCAGCACGCTGGTGGCCAGGTCCAGACGCACCAGCAGCTGCTCGGCCACGCGCTCAATGGCCAGAAACTTCTCTCGCCGGGTACGCCGATCGCCGTGAACGCCATCCAGGCGGCGCAGGTATTGGCCCCGGTAGCTGTCCATGTTGCTCAGGCGCTCATAGGCCGAGCGGATCAGGGGATTTTTAAGCTGTTGTTCAGAGAGGTGACGGGGAGCCGCGTAACGGGCAGGCTTTGCCCGACCGGGGCGACGTAAAGCAGAGTGAGGGTCAGAAGGGGAGAGCCTGACAGCCTTGAGGTGCCTCATGCTTCACCGCCTTGGCCATGAAGGCCATGCGCTACGGTAAAAAGTGTCAGGTTTTGGTGATGCTGGGGGTACAGGTCTGCCTTTAGAAGGGGCACAGCCTGCTGAAGAATCTTTTCCATAAGTCCACCGTTCAGCGGTGAACTGAAGGCTTCACTTTTGACGGCTTGCACAAAGCCGCAGTGAACGCCATAATCAGCTCACGTTATGTGTGTTGAACAGGTGTCGATTGAGCATCTGGCCTGTTCAAGATTTTCCAAAAAGCCCCGCCGGCAAGCGGGGCTTTTTGGTTTCTGCAATTCGTGAATCTACATCGTCGCTTTCCTGCAAATAAAACTGTGCCGGATAGTAGCATGGGAGCCTCGCTTTTCGCGTTACAAAATCCGTTGCTTTCAACAAGCTAGGTCAGTCATCAGCACGTGGTAGGGCGCAGTTGACCCAGGACACGCAGGATTTCGTTTTCAAAGGCCACTTTTGATTCGAAATCGCCCAGCTTTGTATGGCGTTCTGCAACGCACCTCAGCAAGCCCGGCAGATGACCGTACTGGGGAGGCTCATTGCCGTTCGTGACTAGGTAGCTTTTGTGGTACTGCGCGGCGATATAGCCCTGCGTCTCCAACGAACGCAGCGCTTCGCGCACCGGCATACGGCTGACCTGGAAGGCATTGGCAATGGCTTGATGCGTAAGGGGTTCACCCGGTTCAAGCCGCCCATCAATGATGGCTTCGCGAAGCGCCACTTCAATTGTCTCCCGGGGCAGCGCTACAGGCCGTGCAATGCCGAGGGCTATGGTTTCAAGCACGTGCTGCGCGTGCAGTTTCTGCGTTTTGCGGTTACTCATTTACAGCTCCTTTTTACGCATGCGACACAACCCTGCGCCGGCGCATCGGTATCGGCGCGGCACAGGGTTGCGGTCTATTAATCCCAGTCGAACGGCGCCGGCGAATACGATCCGTCGTCGAAATAGGGCGGTGACTGGTCGTGGCTTGGTGGAACAGGCGTTGCGGCTCTAGGTGCAGGCGCCTTGCCCTTCACTTTCGGCGCTCTGGCCGGATCGATGTGCTGCGCCTGGTAGGCCTGCAACCGCTTGCTGCCGACGGTCAGATCCAGCGCCGTGGACGATTGCGCCACGTAGCCGCTTCCGCGCTTGGGCACATGCTCCAGCGCTGTGTGCCATAACAAGGTGCTGCGCACTGCCGCTCCAGGACGGCGACGCCAGATCAGCCGCCACTCTTCTCCCAGCTCGTTCAAGACGACCAACGTCGGATCTGTCAGCACCAGGTTTTCAAGGTCTGAACGGCCAGGCTTCATCGCCAGGTGGTACAGGATCTGCTGCACGCGGTCCGCGCGCGGATAGCTGCGCCGAATGTGAGCAGGCGCACCGGCCAACAAGGTGTCCAGCGCTGGCGGGGCCACCTCGATGAAACGGTTGATCCGGATCGCTTCCTTGGACAGCTTGTCAGCATCGTGAATGTACAAGGAGCTGCCGCGAATCACTTGCCCGTTGAACAGCGTGATGTTTTCCCCCTCCTTGAGCTGCTGCACTTCCTCGACGCTGACTTTCTTCTCATCTTTCAGGCTCAGTGTGTCTGCTTCCTCCCAGCTGGCCCCCATGATTCCGGCCTGACGCACCATACCGCTCATCACTGGCAGGTACTCGGTACCGGCCATCAACTGCAGTATTTCGAGAGTGTCCTTGGGGTCCATGATCTTGCCGGTGATTCGGACCCCCATGTTCCCGATCAGCGTCCACACCTTGTCGCCGGCCGCCGACTTGAGGCGCTGCGCCTCCTGACTGGCCAGGAGCAGGCAAAACCCCAGGGAGCGTACTTGCGTGGCCAGCTCGCCGAGCTTTTCGGTGTAGTAGGCCCCGACCTCGTCGCAGATCCACAAGAACGGAAAGCGGTCCTTGTACTTGCGGATCACCAGGATGTCTTCGGGTTTGCCCTCCAGTTTCTCCCCCAGATCCTGGCTCAGGATCATGGCCAATTGCGACACGTACAGACGTCCAAGGGTCGCAGCCTCGGTCGAGGATATTTCCAGCGCAGGAATCAGGACCACCAGGATGCGATCGTTATGCACTACGTCCTTGAGGTCTATGTCGCCGGCGTCACGGGCAAACACATGGCCGTAGGTGTCATTGAACAAGGCCAGCATGCGGGTGAACTGCTGGATCAGAAAACCATGCTGATCCAACGCAGTGGTCGCCCATTCCTCCGGCGAATCCACCTTGGCCAGGTCAAAACCGGACAATGTGCCCAGGTAGTTTTTCAGGGGTAACTGGGCGTCTTCATGCCATTGCTGTTCCACCGACTGGATGTAGAGCTTGGCAATGGCCCGCAACGGCAAATGCGCCTGGATCGTGCGCTGGGACATGACCGTGCCTTCACGTCGGCACTTGTACACCAGGGAGAACACCAAAGCCTGAATCATGGCCCGGGCTTTCTCTTGCCAGCCGGCATCGTTGCCCGCAGGAGGCAACATCGAATCCATCAGGTTGATGATGTAGGTTTCCTGAGCAATACCAAACGCGTTGACGGTATTGGTCTGCCCTCTGCTTTTGTTGTCCTCGAGCAGTTCCTGCGCCCTGGAGCGGCCCCCGGTGATGAAGTTCATCATCCGAACGTCGTCTTCACGGCCAAAGCGCCGGGCCAGGGACACGATCGCGGCGGCCACATCATTTTGGGCCTTGCCGTCCGAATAGATCAGGCCCTTTCCATAGCCCAGCTGGCCCAACACGTACCCCAGCAGTGCTTCGGTTTTGCCGGCACCGGTTGTACCGAACATCAGAATATGGCGGGTCATGTCATCCAGCGACAGCCACAGTTCACGCCCGGCGTCCCGACCGCGCAGGTACCCCATGTACAGGATGCCCGCTGCCTTGAGCATCACCGTGTGCATGGCCGTGACCGGCAAGAAACCCAGCAACTTGCCCGTCACCTGGCGTTGCGTCGAAGGGTCGAGGCAGTCCATGTCTGAAGGCATGCGCATGGGCATCTGCCAGGGTTCGAGCAGCATGACAGGTGACCAAACCAGCAAGGCCGGCAGACTGAGCCACAGGCTGACTGGGTACAGGACGCCTCCCACCACAGACCCGGCAAGGCCCAGCGTCAGACTACCGGGGCCCATCAACCACTCAGCCAGTGCCGAGTGGTAAACCCGCCGATTTAGGCGCGTGCGCTCGACGGCGTAGTCATTGGGGCGCATCCGACACCTCCTGAACCTGGCGGGCAGGTTGCTCATCTAGGAAGGCTTTGAGCCTGATCGGATCACGCAACAACGCCTGCGGCACATAGCGCCCATCGTCGCTGATCACCCAGGGCGTGCCCGGTATGCGATACGCCTGATAGGCCGTCTGGTTGATCCCCAAGGCCTTTTCTGCAACATCGCACGTGCCTGCTGGTTGCGCCGCTTTCAACTCCACCCCTTCCGACGCCGGCTTTAACGGGGGTTTCCCAAGGTTCACACCCTCAGGGGCTGCATCAAACAGGCGATCCCACGCGGTTTTGCGCTGCTCAGGCGGCAGGCACAGCACGGGCGTAATGGCGGCGATCGACTTTTCCTTACCAATCACCGGCACAGGAAACACCACCACATTGAAGGCGTCGGAGAGCGTGTTGAGGGACGACTCCAGACGCTGGCAGTTCGGACAGCCAGGGTCCGAAAAGACATACAGCGTGCGCGCGTGACCGCTGGAATAGTCAACGGTGAACAGCTTGCGCTCCGCAGCGTTGTGCAGCTTTTGAGGGAGTGTGGCCCGAACCTCCCTGGGCAATGTCCAGCCATCGTCAGGTGCCACGTCTGCAGCGGACTGGCGTGGCTCAGAAGCGATCGTCGCCGGCGCGCTGCGCTTGGCCAGGTCCGACTTTGGGGCGCTCGGGACTGAGGGCGTGATGACCTGCGCCGTCGGCATTGCAACAGGCAATTCAAGCGCTCGGCCAAGCCATGAGGCACCGAGGCAAAACACAACCAACAGCACGAACACGCCCATCAGACGCCGCCGGGTCTTGCGTCGTCCATGACGCAGCAAAGCCCGCGACAGCGCGGTCAGTAGCTCATGGGTTTCGTCACTGTCATGGGTTTCAAGTGAGAATTCAAAACCCTGAACATCGCGGCAGACCACACCGTCATTGCTCAGATAAAACGAGTGCTGATGGCGAAGGTCCAGGGTGCAAATCGTGCGTGTCACGATGCCTGCTTCCTGATCTGCCTGATAGACAACCAGCTGATCGCCTTGGATGTCCACCGAAAACGGGGCGCGCAAAGATGCCGAGGCCATGGGGTTTCCTCTGATAGAAGATGAATTCAATTGAATGGAACAGTGTCAGAAAGGGGATATGAAGGGCGCGGCGAGACGTAGCGCTTCAGGCTGGCTCAGTTAACTCAGTAGACTGCGCGGCATACACCGCCGTCATGACAGGAAGGTCAGAGGCCTCCCGGCGTTTAGGCGTGATGACATGTCGCGCAAATACCAGACCGATGCTTTCCAATTCGGCCTGCAAGCCATCGATGGCCTGGGTCACCATCAACCCAGGACGTGGCAGCCCCAGCTTACTGGCATGGACTTCTGCCCGCGCCTGAGCCTGAACACCAGCGCCTTCCACAAACACCTTGGCCGTGTCGGCACTGTGCAAGGCATACCACAAAGTACGGTTAACCCCCTTGAGCCAGCGAAAGCGCGCCGGCGCCAAGCGCAGATCGCGGCCATACAGTGCCACCAGCGCGGTGCGCATCGATCTATGGCTTTGGAGCCACTCACTGACGCCCGGTGCTTTTGCAACGCGATCAAACCCCGCGTCGGCCAAGCCGTACAGCGGCGTCAACGAGAAGGTCTTGCGCCGCAACAACCCCTTGATCATGCAGGAACGGTTCAGGTCATCGAGCAACCGGGTCGCTGCCTTACGGTCATTGAGGAAAACCTGCAGACCGAATACGGCCAGCAAGGCCCGTTCATAGGGCGTCAAGTCTAGAAGTCCATCATGGACATCTCCGACTTGCTCCTCGAACACCGCACGAGCAGCCTCCCGATCCAGCACTTTGCGCTGCACCAGGTTGTAACGTTCGGCAAACTCCTCGGGCTTGAGCGCCCAGGCATTGCTGGGAGAGGTATCGTTCATCAGGCCATCGGGACCAGACGCAGCCAACACCGGGATGACCGAGGGTGCGAAACGACTCACCAGGCCAGGAAGCGTGTGAATGTTCACCAGGCGTTTGCTGCGAAACGGCAGTACCGGATGCTGCGCCAGCCCCCAACTGCTCACAATCACCAGCGGTAACAGGAACAACAGCAGAATCCCACTGGTGGCGTTCATCACCTCAAGCCATTCATCCAGCGTCACGGCCTTGGCGTGGTTGGCCACGTCGGCAAGCAGGTTGATCTTGCCACCGGCCCAGGCATGGATGAAGGGAAAATCCACCATTTTCCATAACCAATAAAGCGTCCAGGTGGTCCAGTACACGAAGATATCGAAGAACATCCAGCACAACAGGACGGCTGCACAAAGCGCCAATAACATCTGCGCTTGCTCGCCCTCCCATGCACCTTGGGATTGTCGATTTTGCATTGCGATGCCCCACAAATAGTCGCACCGCCCGAATTGGGCGGTGTGAGAGAAAGGTAAAGCGCGTCGGGAACAGCTGCGGAGGGGTTATGGCTTCACGCCAGGCGTGGGATCTGCACGTTCAGATCACGTTCAAGCGCTTCGAGCCGGTCATGCACATAGCGGTTGAACGGTTGCGGGGTGCTGTACTGCTTCTGCTTGTGTTCCATAGCCCCCAGGGTGTCATACCAAAGCTGCGCCAAGGGTGTTCCGATTTCGATCCGTGGAAGATCCGGGTGTTTGGTATAGAGGCGTAATATGCCCTTGCCTTCGACCTCGCGGTTGGTCCAGTCGTCCATGGTCAGGGCCACCACATCTACCTGCCCCTTACGAATGCGGTGCACGTACAGAATGGTACCGTTCTTCGTGTCGATGCCCAGGTACTTGCCGTCACCCTCGTGATAAATCTCATTGGTAGGGTCTGGGTTGAAGAACTGCGGCGATTTTATGGCTCGTGTGACTCGCTTGAGCAGACGGCGGCGACTCAGTACGCCATAGATGAATATTCCCATGGGAATCAGTACGCCAAGCCAAAGCATCGAGCAAAAACCGAGGGTAGTGAAGTCTTTCTCCTCTATCAGCGAGGAAGCGATGAAAAGTGAAGGGACTCCAACTAGCACTGCAAATGGAAAAGCAAAAAGCATGTAGAAGATTTTGACGATCCAAAACCACCCTTCTTTCGCTGTTTTCAGGCGCTGTACTTTCATGATTTCTCTCCTGTTTCCTTTTTCCTGAGTACTTTAGCGTCCGCCAGGCACTCAAGGGCAAATTGAACGCGGTAATCCGCTTCCCGGTACAAATAATGCGATTCATCACGCAGGTAGTTTCGAAACCCCGACCACGACATTCCGATCAGCTGGGCCGCGCCTCGGCGGCTAAGCCCTGCCTGATCTATCAGTCCGCACAAATAGCGCGGGTCAGGGTTGTGATGAATCGCGTTGGGCATCATTGAATGAACACCTCGTTGGCTGGGCACTACCTAGACAATAGCGGGTGACAACGAGACCCATGACACCATTTGTCCGATAGCCGTGATCGATGGCGCCGTTGCTACTGGATTCCATCCCCATTGCCCCCTGCGCCAGGCTTCCTAGGTTGCATTTTAACGCCAGGGGTACGTTGTGCCCCAGAGCCAGCAGCACCAAACATGCCTTTCATGTTATCGACCATGCCGCCCATCAGGTTGGCGCCTTCTCGACCGCCCAGGAACGAGATCACGTAGTCCGCCAAGGACGCCTGCAGGCCAAAGAGTCGAGTCACACCAAAGGTCGCAATGCGGGCATAGATCATCAGCCATCCGATCATCTTGAACAATCCCACGATCGAGTCCGCGTTGGCATTGGCCAGCGCCGAGGCGAATAACAGATTCAGGATCGTTCCCCCACCGATTACCGCCACCGACGCAAAAAAGAACCCCAGTACCATCAACGACGGCCGCAGCATCATGTCGATCAGGAAGATATAACCGTAGGTACTGCGACTCCCCTTGTCCTCTTCGGCCCCCAGGTGCGTGGCAGCCCACATTGAGCCCGCCGCACAGCCCACCAGCACACTGACGACCCAGTTGAATATGCCCACCATCCAGAACAGAAAGGGCACAGCAGGCAGAAATACGGCCAGCGAAAAACCGATGGCCAGCAGGGCGAACATGACGAAATAGAACATCGGGGCCAGCGCGCCCAGCACATCTTTCACCACCGCCCCGACATCCACCGAAAATATCTTGGCACCCCAGCCCAACGGCGAATTACTGGCCGATGAGGCAGCTGCCCACGTCCCGGCATAGGCCACCATCAGGGTTTCAACAGTTCCCAGCGTGTAGTCACCAATGGTTTGCATTTTGATAAGCGGGTTCACCTGGTTGGAAAAGCTGGCATCAGTACCAATTTTCCCAGTTGCAAATAACGAGGTTAACTTCTGCATAGGCGACTTAAAAATGCCAACAAACACTGCATTCGGGTCATTCGCCGTCGCTGCCGCCCCGTCATCCTTGGCCGTCTGCGTTCCCAGCGGCGCGGTGTAGGTACTGTTTTGCACCTGCGATTTGTAGGCCGCAAACACCTGGTTATACAAATCGCCGGTACCGTGCTCGCCCAGGTTGCTCATCCCCGTGACAACCGGGGTCGAGCTGGCCACGTCGTTGGTCTTGTTATTAGCTGTGGCGAAGGTGTGATACCAACTGCCCAGGGCCACCCAACCACTGCTTTTGATCTGGCTCGACAACTGGCTTTGCAGTGTGTCCTTGAAATCTATCTTGTTGAGGGCCAGGTTCACCGTGTTTTCATAGGCGGCGGCTGCGTTCTGGATCTGCGTTTCGGCGTCCTGAAAACTCCCCGTATCCTGGTCGCGCTTGCTCAGGTAGGTGTCTACGAACGCCTGTGCCGCTTGATCCAGGGTGCTTTGCATGGTGTCTAGCGCTTGGTGCTGCGCCGTGATCACCCCACTCGTGTCCACGTCACTGTCAAACAGCAGGTTCCAGGTTCCGGTGCGGCCCGTATTGGGTGTTTTGGCAGAACCACACACCGCGCTGCCGTTGCCGGTGTCGTATTGGCCGTTGCCCCCCTTGGTGGTGATCAACGGGGTATTGGCTTCGCCATCCGCATACAGCGACTCCAGCTCACGGTTGATCGCGTACTTGCACAGGTTCATCTCAAAGATGCCCCGCGCCGCGCTTCGGGTTGAAGGAGCCGTGGGCTGCGTCACCATCGAGTAGCCGCTGTCCATCATGTCCACGGCTTTATCAGTCAGCAGATTGGCACTGCCAACCCCCATGGTGGAGCAGGCCCATACCATGACGAGCTGGGCCAGTGACCAACCTGATTGGGTGGGCAAGATCATGATGAAACCGGCAAACGTCATGATCGGGTACAGCGCAGATCGACCGCCTGCGAAAAACTGTCCCTGATGCCCAGCCTTCACAATGGTTTTCAGGGTGATGGTCAGAAACCAGAACAGGGCCATCACGGCCAGAACGCCATTGATAATGGCGAACAGTGAGCCAATCAAGGTTGGCTGTGATGGTGCAAATGGATCGACTGCTACTTGGCCCATGATCATTACCATCGCCTGGCGCGAGAGGTCATTGGGCTTTTGGGAGGCTGCCGCGATCGTCTGATAATCCACGTTATCGGCCAGTGCCGGCACGGAGAAGACCAGCAGAAGACCCATCCACCAGAAGCGTTTAATGAGGTTCATGGCATCTGTCCATATTAGAGGTCGGTATTACTTGAGGTGGCCGCGAGTAAGCACCAGCCGGCACCATCGGTTTTCGATGAGAAAATCGTTAAAGGTGCCTCGTTCCGCTACGCTGACGCGCCTGTTCTGCAGTTGCCACAGTCGGTAAGTCGCGATCAGCGTTTTGACGAAGCCCAAGCTGGCGATTGCCCCCAGAGCCAGGAGCGTTACCGTCGCCCGAAGAAAGGTGCTCAATGGCAGGCTGAAGTTGGCCAGCAGCAGCATGGCCAGCAGAAGAACACTCAGGCTGGCGCTGAACATCATCAAACACCACCATGCCGCCCTGATGCGGTTGTAGGAGGTCAGCAGCTGTTCGATGGTCCTTCCCGAACGAGCGACAGCCACACTCCAACTGACACCGACTGCATCTGCCTCAGTCGTTGCTGACGCCGGGGTCAGCAACGTCTTCAGTAGCTTCAGCTTTTGCGCCGTCGGCTTTATGCCCCGGCGATAGATCACCGCCAGGTCAGAGAACGGGTTGAGGATCGACAGCCCCACATGGCCGGCGCGCCGTAACGGTGTGCCCGAATGCTTATCGTCCCGCGGCGATTGTTCGTCCACGTGCTCTGTTGTGTCAGGTTCAGTTTTCATGTGCGGTGACTCCCGAACTCATTTTTGACCCCAGCTCCTGAAGCTGCGGAACGTATTTGGCGTCTGCCGCCAGGGCCAGTTGCTGGCCGGCAATGATGTTGGCCTGGCGTTGGTCGTTCTTGAGTCCCAACTGCAGCCAGTTGCCCAGGCTCTGCACGCGCACCAATTCACGCATCAGGTTGTCTCCGCTCAGGGCCTGAAGGTCGGTTTCATAGGCGGTATTGGCATAGCGCCTGCCCACCTCGAAAGCTTCGAACTCGCGCTCGCTCATCACCCCGGTGCGTTGTGCTTGCTGGCTGCCCGTTGAAGCGAAGTACTCCGCCGCTGACGGATTCTGTAGCGCCTCTTGCAATGCCTCCTGTGTGGCCGGATTGGCCTGACTGGCGGCGATAATGTCCAGCTGCGGTTGAGTCGCGGCGCTCTGAATCGCCTTGTACTGGGTCATCAGCCCCTGATACTCACGTCCCGTGGCCGACTGGATATCGCCCTTGCCCGGTGCCCGTCCCCCGTCATGGCGTGCCGAGTTCTTCATGTACGCCATGCCCGCATCGACCTGATCCTGATTGAACGTCAGGTCAGGGGCCTTGCCCACGGCTCCCGCCCCGTCGATCAACGAGCGCATTTCGATGTCGCCCCCAGGCAAGCTGGAGACCTGCGGGCACAGATCAGTACCGCCGTACTGGGCCGATTCGCTTTGTGTGCAGTACTGCGCGTGCATGGCGGCACTGCGATAGCCACCCTGACGCGAGGCCACGGGCTCGGAAGCGATGGTCTTCTGCACCACAGCACTGCCGACGCCTGCCCCGCTGGCCAGAACCGCCGTTTGCGCACGGCTCACCTTCCCCACCGTGGCCGCGACCCCAGAGGCCGACTCGCTGCAGATGCTGTCAGCGACCGAGTACTGTTCTCGGGCACGCTCCAGGCGCTCGGTCTGACGGCCAAAAATATCGGCCTCGCGCTGGGCACGTGCGGCCTCAGAAATAACCGCGACTTGCTTGTCACTGGCCTGCACGATGGCCGTGCCGATTTGTGTCTCAGTGGTCAGGATTTCCGCCAGGGTAGCTTGAAGGCCGCCCATGGCCGGCATCACCTGCGTTTCAATAGGAACACTGCCCGTGACGGCCACCGGCTGGACGTACGCCAGGACCTGTTGGGTTTGCAGTACCCCCACGGCTATCGCCGTTAATGCATAGCGCTTTTTCACAATCACTTCCTCAAATGTCGTAGACGGGACTGACATTTCCTATCAGTTCGCAACGCGCACCAGGTTCTCCGAGACCGTATCCGCCAGCTCGGTGTCAAGGTGTTCGCGCATGAACTGGATGACCTTATCCGTAGCGCCGATCCGAACACCGTTCGACCGGCCAACGACCAGCAACCGATGGTGCTTTGCCATCCAAGTGGCCAGCTCCGCCAAAGCCTGTAATTGATCCGGGCTCGCTTCACGCAAAGCGTCGTGCAGGGAATCACTTTCGTTATTCATGGAATTGCTCTCCGTTTATTGGCTAGAGGTTGTAACCGCGCCGTTTGATCAACTCGTTGGCCAGCGTGCGAATCACGTTGTTGGAATCCGCCTCACCCGCTTGCTTCTGGCGCAGCGCGATGAGTTTTTCTGCCGTGCCCTGGGGAAAGGCTTCGGCCAGGATGGCGCGAGCCGTGGAACCGCCGACCGCTTCATACAACAACCTGCGCAGGGCGCTGTCGGTCGGTGAAGAGCCCAACGCCCATAGCTCCAGGGGCCCCATGGCGTTTTTCAGAATGCGCGCCAGGGTGCCGCCACCCTTGATTCGGAACACGCCCAAAAACGGTACGCCGCTGCCATCCGCTGCTGGACCTGAACCCAAACGCTGAAAGCGCTGCAGAGTGACCTTGGGCACTTTGATGGTGTCGGTCAGAAGCTTCTCGTCCTTGGGGTCCACCTCCATCATGTACAGCGAGTTGGCCGAATTCAGAATGGCGTCGGGAAAGTCGCTCACGTACTGCGAGGACAACACCGTGCGTATGCCGAATTTGCGTTGCTCACGGTCCTGGGTTTCCAGCATGGGAAAGATGAAGGGCACCTGTTTGGCATTGTGCAGCTCGTCGTAGACCTTGGTTTTGACCTCCTGATCCAGCTGCTCCAGGCGGTCGAGATGCATGGGGTGGTAAAGCGTGGGCACCGCCTCCAACAGCTCATCCCGGTATTGCGGCAACACAAAATCGCCCCCCGCCACCTGGCCCGCAAACAGGAACATGATTCCGGTTTTCAGGTGGCCAGCATTGGTGGTGTTATCACCCATGACATTGTTCAGATCGATCGCGATCACTCGCGTGCGTGGACTGATCAAGAACTGCGTACGCCCGGCCAGCATCTTGAATTCTCTACAGGCGTCAGTCATGCAGCGGTGCAAGTACTCCAGCAACAGCTCCTGACTGCCATCGCGTTGCACCCGACCATAGGCGCTCTGTACGTCTTCATGGTTCAGGAAGGTGGTCATGTCGGCCAGTTCCGGCACCGCTTCGAACTGGGCCAGCTGCGCTTCCTTAACAAAGCCTGCTTCAAACAACAGATCGCGCACCTCATACCAGGTACTGCTATCCCACCACTGGGCCGGATAGCGCTCGATCAACCCGCTTTTATCCAAGGCAGTGTCCACTCCGGGGACGACCCCGCGCGCCCAGGCTCTGGGGCTTTTTTCGGCATTGGCGGTATAGGCCATGCTGATGACGCGGTCCAGTATCTGCCGGGTATCGCGTTCGTTTGGCGGGTTGCCGGTAGAGGGATCAATGCACATGGCCGTGAGCATGCTGATGATCCAGTTACGCTCGGGGGCGATCGGAAACCGCGCGCCCAGTTGGATATCGAACAGGTTCCGGCAATGCTTGGGGCTGTTCTGCAGCACAATGCCCACGACCTCGTCCTTACGATCCGGCGGCAGACTGTCGCGCAGCAAGGCGACTTGACCTTGCATCGAGAAACCTTTGTCCACCCCCGCCATGAACGGTAATCGCTGCTGGGCGCTGGACACCGTGACATTGCCCAGCTTGTTCAGCAGCACCGACTTGCCCTGGCCGGAAGAGCCGGTGACCACACTGGTGAGCTTGTTCTGCTTGGGGGTGGCCAGACCGACCGGATAGAGCTTGCCATCGAGCGTAGCAAACAAGGCGTTGCCGTCCTCCTCCCAAGCCGAGGCCGGGCGGGTCAGCGGCAACAGGTTCAGCGCCTCTGAAAGCGGCGGATACAAAAGGTTCGGGCCACTGCCTTTGCTGGAAGCCACTAGCGTCGAGGCCCATGCACGTACCGGGTTGCCGAAGGTTTGCGTCACCTCGCACACCCCCCAGGCCTGAAAGGCCTGGGTCAGCAGCGTCAGATGGCGCGTCACTGCGGCCTTGCTGTCACCCCAGGTGGAGGCCATGATCGTCATGACGCATACCGGCTCTTGTTGCTCAACCTTTGTCAGCGTTTCGATGGAGTTCCAGATGGGCCGAAGTGGCGGCACAAACGCAATGAAATCCAACGTGCCTTTTTTCATGCCTAGCGACTTCATGCCCCCAGGCATCAGGTCCATACGCACGCGCCAAGGCACGCCGCGAGGGACCAACGCTTTGAGCTTGGCAAAGGTCTGCGGCGTCTGCGGTCCCAGAACGACAGACAAGGTGCCATGCCACATCCCATTGACGCAGAGCTTGTTGCCGTTGGTTTCCATGTCCTGGTTCATCAGCTGAAACTTCAGCTGCGGGGCCAGAAACGGTGTGTGATCGTCGCCGTTACGGACACCATGCGGGGTGATCGGATCATCAGGGAGCAGCGGGTACCAATGCTCACTGGTACCGAGCCGGTCCACTTGAAAGCGCAGCGCCTGGCCCACTGCATGGGCATCGAGCAGTTCCAGCAGCACACCCTGGCCGTCATCTTTAAAGGCAGCTTCCACAGCGCTCATGAAGGCGTCGTGGCGAATTTTCAGGCCGGCCATTTCAGCCAGGACCGGATTTTGTCCAAACCGTGCATCCGGGCTTTGCCCGATCAATTGCTTGATACGGCGATTTTCGTCGATCAGTTCATGCGCAGAGAGCGCCTTGCGTCCGGTGTAACACACCAGGTAGCAGCGTTCGCGAGAGACCCAAGGGGCCAGCTTTTCAACGTTTTCGTCCAGGATCGGCGTCAAGTCGATGCCGGTCCGTTTGACAGAAGCGTACTGAGGGGCCAGCAGGCGTTCGACGTCCTCGCGGCCTCGATCAGGGTCATCATCGAACACCAGGCTGATTTTGTGTCCATGTCGGCGATAGTGGGCTGTCAGCGCATGCATCATGCGCTCCAAGCGGCCGGCCCAGGAATAAGGGGCCTCCAGGGGTGCCGCTTCGTCGGTGTCACAAAAACTGCCGGCAACGGCATACACCGAGCAGTAATCGCCATCGTCGTTGACCAGTACATACGGGGCATTGAGGGCTGGGTGGCGAGTGCGATCGTCGTCCGTCAGACGCAGTACCGTGTTCAAGTCGCAATAGTCGGGCAGATCGCGTGATACGGCAAACCGGGAGGTTTCTGTGATCAGGTCTTCAACCCAACGGATCAAGCTCGGCATAAAAGTCACTCCGTTTATAGGTGTCCCAGCTGCGGGAGGAAAGTGCCCCCGCGACCGTTTTGCCGGTGGGCAGTAATAGCGACAGATCCTCGAACATGTCCGCCGGCAGGATCAGGGCACAGCCTTCCAGGCGGTTTCGAAGGGTCGAGCGCTTGTGAGGAGGAAGACGCTGAAAGGCCATGGCGAATTCGCCGGCACGTGTCGTGCCCCAGGCTTGTTCCACCTCACGGCCATGTCGAGCCAGCCAGAGCAGAACCCTTTTTCCTTGGGCACGCTGTGTGCGGGTACCACCGAGAATGGCAATCAGCGCACGGCGCTGCAGGTGATGCACATCCGTCATGGCCATACCGGGCAGGTAGGCCAGCACGCCGTGAGCCGCCGTAGGGCTGTCCAGGTGCCCGGCCAGGTAGCACAGGGTGCAAACCGCATGGGAGGCGGTAAACCCTGATCGAGCCCCCTGCCACAGCTTTTGGGTCCACAGTCCGCAGCAAGCGCATTGCTCGCCAGGCATAGCCGTCGGTACCGGCGTTTCAGGATCACCGCTGACATCGAGCATCAGGGGGATATGCGATAGATCAACATCCATAGCTTCGCCTTCTGCAAGCTTCAGAATTGGGTTTCGGAGGGGAGGCCCTGCGATGACCGAAGTCACCGCAGGAGGGTTGGCTTAGCCCACGTCTACAGGCGAGAGGCCGACCTGCGCTTGTGAGCGCTTGATGATTTCAGGCACAACCACCAGGCATACCCCGAACAGGATGGACGCGATGATCGCGCCGATTTTGATCTGCGGGTTGTCTTTCTTGTTCTTGGCCGCGACCAGCCCACCGATCACGAAGATCACACCGGCAAACTGAGCAATGGTCAGTGCAGATTTCTTCAGCGACGTGGCACCTACAGCCGCCGAATCACCCATCCCGGCAATGTCGGCACCGGCAGCACCGGCAAAAGCCAGCACTGGGTTGGCAGCCATAGCTGCCGTCAGGCACTTCAATACGCGTTGACGCAGACCGTCTTTGAAAACAGACAAGCGAACAGCAGCGCACAGCATTACGTCTTTGGACATAACCAACTCCTAGGGATTAATCAGTAGGGTGTAACTATCGAAGATGCGCCGAGGCGCTTTGGCATCCCGATCTGCTTACAGCAGGCCGAGAGATTTTTGCAGGGCGCTAAGCAGGTACGGACTGCATACGCAGAAAACGCCCAGGACAAACTTGAGGGTACCGCTTGAAACATCCTGACTGGCCGATAGGCCCGTATGCCCGTCCTTGAACGAGCGTTTCCAGGACAACATGCCTTGCAGCGCGAACCAGACGCCCAGCATGCGCACCAGACTTAACACGGCATTGGCCGCATCGGCTGCGACACCAAAGGTGCCCACGTCCACGTAGCTGATGGCATCGAAGGTCGCGCCCTGCCAACCAAACTGGCGGGCGGCAGCACCGATCATTTGATCGAGGCCGGCCAGGCCTCCACAGAGCAACAACACAGCGATGACCTTGCCGCCACCTTCCGCATGGCCAGGTGCTTTGCGCGCGGCACTGGCGTGAGTGGCGAGGTAGCTCACAGCGCCAGTGACCGCAAACAAGCTGCCCAGCGTGAAGGCAAAGTTGACGAAGGAAGTCAGCAGGTTGTGGGACAGATTGACCAACATTTGAATCGCGTCAGTACTGCCGTCCATGATTTACCTCATTTGATTGTGCCCGCGCTGGTCAGCACTTCGCGGGCCTGGGGATTGATGCCGGTGACGGTCACCTGGCCCAGTTTCTCGCCGGGACTGACGGCCCAGGTCTTGTCCTGCCAGTACACCCAGGCCATGCCGTTCTGAATGGCTTGCACGCGCATGCCATTCAACGGCGAACGTGTTTTAGCGACTGGCTTGCTGGCCTGCTGTGTCGTGGTCGTCGCGCCGGGTCGCCCTTCAAGGAAGGACAGACGTGCTGACAAGACGCTGTTTTGCGCTTGTGCCTCGGCCAGTTGCTGTTGCAGCGCCTGTTGTGCAACCCCCTGAGTCTTGATCGTTTCGGACAAGCGCTGGATCGCGGTGCGATTCACCTCTGCGTAGGTACGTACCCCGCCGATCATGGCCGCAACCTCGTTCTTGAACTGGCCCAAATCAGACTCGGCAGCGGCTGCAACAGGGTGGGTACTCGACTGTTCAGCGGGCAAAGGCTGCTGTTCTAAGTCATTTTCAAAGGCCAGGCGATTGACTGACGGGTTTTCTTCGCGGGCAAACAAGTACCAGCCAACCAGTGCCAATAACAGGGCAATGCCGATCAGCCAGGGCAGTGAAAGCCCCATGACGATCGGGCGTTGCCACACGCTACGACTGGGAGCCTGGGTGGGAGCCGGCATTTCAATAGTCGATGCCTTGGGCTCTGCTGGACTGAACTCGCTCATTGTTGACTCTCCTGCAGCTTGCGCTGCGCCTGGATTCTCGTCTGGGTCTGCGCACGCCATTGATCAGGCGTCAGCGGTTGAGCTGGGGACTGCGGTTGTGCCGACATGACGGCCTGAGCGGGAGCCGCAGGTTGCACCGTTTCACCGCTTCGCCCTGGGGCAACGGCATCACCTGCGTATACGCCTCGCATGAACTGAATCGCGACCACCTGCCCCTTGAACACATTGACCTGGGTGGCCGGGGTGCGAGCGGCATCATCCGTCAGCACTTTGGCCGCCTGGCCGGCGGCACCGCCCAGAATGGTACCGGCGACCGCCGTTCCATCCGGCATGCCTGGTCGGGCGGTCTGAGTGGAAAAGCCATTGCTGAGGACCTGAGTATTGGCTTGTGAGTACATGTCGCTGATATTGCCAATGCCGCCCAGTACCGCTGGCAACACAATGCGTGACATGTAGCGGTGGTTTACTTCAGAAGCCACGTTGGCCAACAGGGTGTCGTCCTGAAGCGCATAGGCATCGACTTTGTAATTGACGCCCTTGAAGGCCATTTCAGTGAAGTGGATCACCACACCATCACCGGCCAACCTGGCGCCCTCGGGTGCCTTGAGCACAGCCCCGGCATACGGCCCGGACAGCTTGCCCAGCACCGGCGTGGTGCTGTTGTCCGAGTCCACACCGATATCGATCACGCCAGCCCCGCGCCAGTAGGGCGGCACCACTTCGACAGGTGAATAGGGTTCTGCGGTGCTGTTCATGGAAGCGGTTTTCAGCTTGGCACCTCCCGGCAGGGTTTCACTCCAGCCGTCATAGCCTCCAGCAGAACCAGTGGTCGTATCGCCTGAGCCATTCAAAGCGTTAGTTCCCCCTAAAACATGGGCGAAGACCAGTCCGGACTGCCGCTCTTCGGCTTTTTTTTCAGGATTGATCCGTTCTAGCAATGCCTTCAGACGCGGGTCTTCCTTCTTTTCGGAGTCTTTTGAGTTCTCGTCCTGACGAGTATGGCTACGCCGGGCGGTAGGCTCTGCCTGAGGGGCAGGCTTGGCCTTCGTCACAGGCAGCATCACGCTCGTCTGCTCCATGGGCATACTGGCAATGAAGCTGCTGTTTTCGTTTTTAGCCGTGCTGGCCCCTTCCTCGTTGTATTGCTTGAGCAGATCGCGATAGGCAGGGCTTTCAGTGCTGTGGCTGCGCGAAGCTTGTGCTACTCGACCCAGGTCTACCTTCGATTGCGCCGGCTCAGGCCTGGCCAGCCAGTCCCAAAGGTAATAGGCACCGCCAAAAACGACCACCAATGCGCCTCCAACCAGCGCTGCGGTGAGTTTCATGTCGCGTTTGGCATCGTTTTCGTTTGCCATGATGCTTACTCCAAGGCGACGTTGAGGGCCGCTGTGTGGCCCATGACCGAGAACGAAACATAGGGCGTCACGGGTAATTTCCAGAGATGCGTACCGTCTGCCGACGACAACGTGGATTCGAACTCGTCCCGGATATCAGCCCGCGTGCGGATGTACAGGTCGTCACCCATTTGCCACACCGTGGTGTCTGGCACGTTGCCGGTGGTTTTGAGCTGTTTGGCCTCCTTGGGTGGAACGCCATCGAGAAACCCCTGCAGCACCCGATCGTGCAAGCCGATACGGACCTCGGGAGCGGCGCCTGGCTGAGCACCTGGCCCACGCCTAGGCACACGCAAGTCCAGGCGAGCGTCCACTGCCCACGTCTGGGCCTTGGTATCCGACTCCCCGCTGCTGACGTAGAGCATGATCGGCACGGCCAAACCTTTCAGGTAAACCGTGACGTTTCCGCTGGCAAACGGCTTTTCGGCGTACAAGACCATGACCGGGCTATTGGGCACGTAATACGGCGTGATATCGGGGTTGCCACTGATGGGCGCGGCGCCCAGGTTCCACGGCGCGCCGGTACTGTCGATAAAGGTCAAGGAAGTGGGGTAGTTCACCGCCGTGCGCACCAGCGGCAAACTGGCCCCCGGCGACAGATTCACCGTTTGTGCGCTGATTCTCGGCACAATGGCGACCTGCGGAGAGGCCATGGCCTTGTCAACCTCTCCAACCTGCCCGCGCAGTTGCCGAATCTCTTGGGGAGTCAGCGGAGAAACGCTGTCCTGAGCCTTTTGAAAAAGCTCGGATGGCGGCGGAGGGAGCGGATCATTTCCAGACGGTTGCTGAGCGGGTGCTGCATTCACATGGCCATTACCTTGTGCCGGCGATCCGGCTTTCTGTGCTGCTGGGTTTACACCCACGCCCGTAGCCCAGCCCGAAGGTGCAGCCCCCGCAGCAGGCGTCACAGGGGCAGAGGGGGGAACCGCAGATTTAGCCGGAGCGGCCTCTGGGCTGACAGTTTCATCCGCCCAGGCGTAGCCGCTTGCCGCTAGCCATAGGGCCAGCGCAATTGAAGTTTTCATAGGAGGTTCCTGTCTAGCGGAGCCGATTAAACGCGCACCAAATGCACCAGTGCGTATCAGTTAGCGTTGGTAGTAATCACTTGCGTGACTTCCAATCCTGCGTTTTTCACGCGTACGTCCGTCTGCTGAATGCGCAGAGTAAAAATGAAGCGCTGAGGCGGACTGCCGGATTGTTGACCATCCAGCTTCAAAGTCACGGGGTACTGGTACTCCCAGGCAAACTTGTCCCCGATCGTCCCACTACCGCGAATCACACCTGGGCCAACGTCTACCCAGAGGTTCATGCGCTGATCCTTGACCGCTTTGAGCAGGTTCGAGGCCACCAAGGCTTTGTAATAGTCCTGGAAGCCCACTTCCGAGTAGCGCTCGCCCAGTTGGGTCATCTGATCGCGGTAATGCACGAAGTCCAGAGTGAAGCTCTGGCGAATGGTGTCGGCCCCAAAGGCCGACACGTCACGCCTGCTATGCCCTGGTTTGTCCGTAGGGATGATCTTGGTCACGCGACCACCCTCGGCCGCGAAGTACTTCACCGGAGGATGGGCGACCTGCCAGCCCAAGTAGCCATTCACGCTGACCGACAGCACCAGTGCCGGTGCCATCCAGAGCACTGCGGTCAGACAGCGATGGGCGAATGCCGCACCTAACGCACGGTCACGCTGCAACTGCATGGCATGCTCGAACGTGTGCTGATCTTCCGCCGTGGGGAGGTGAGGTATTTCCAGAGACTCTTCCACGGGCAGCAACTTCTCTGATGAGTCAGTCACAATGAACCTCCTACCGACTGCCAAGGGTCCGAGCCGCTGGGGATGTGGCTGTTGATCTTGTCCACCGCCGCCTGGCATACCTGATCGGCCACCTGGTTCATCAGGTCTTCCAGGCTTGGAAACGAGGGAAGGCTGATGCTGGTGGTGCGAATGCGCGACAAGCAATCCTGGAGTTCGTCTGAGACGGTGCGCTCGCGCTCTGCCCACACGTCCGACGCCTTCTTGGCCCGCTCATACGCAGTCTGACTGCCCACACTGGCCGCTTGTCCTGAGCGGCACACCGCTGCGCTTCCCACAGCGGGCAGGCAGCACACGACCATCAGCAGTGCACCGCACATGCTTTTCTTCATGATGAGTTCCTTTGCTGTTTGCGTTTTACACCGGGCGTGGATCGCTCGGCTGTGCTGACGGTGCCGCTGTGGGAGCTGACTTTGGGAGGGTGTTTTCCTCTTTCCAGCGCTGATCGAAGCCCAATAGGGCATGCAAGGTCGGGGGCACCTCGCCAGGTGCGTCAAGCTTGCCAATGCGCACAGCGCTGTCGCCTTCGAGCTTGAAGGCAATGTGCTCTCTCGAAACCGGCTCGCCACCAGAGCGGTTGATGCCATTGCCCGTGCCGATCGGCAGCAGGCCCTCGGGGGTAATGGCGTTAAACACCATCGAAGGCCCATCGTCACGGCCTGGCAAACTCACCAATACATGCTGAATCTGATCCCCCTGACGCACCACACCTTGCAGGTAGGGACCATCGCCGCGCACCAGGTACATGTCCAGATGGCCATCCTGTGACCAACTGCTGATGACGGGTTGTCCCGCTGTGTTGTTGGGGTCGATCGGCGGCCGAGGGGCTGACAGCTCGTCACCCGTTTTTGCGCTGCCTTCACCGTTTGGGGTCAACCAATACAGGCCATCCGTGGGTGGCGTGGGCAAGGGAACCTCCACACCCAGTTGCGCAAGCCAGGCTTGTTGCACCACGGCGAAACGCCCGGCGTCATAGGCGCCGAGTTTGACGCCCTCATCCTGGCCAGAACGTACTGCGGGGTTACCCTCTACCTTTAGGGCCCATTGGTTGCGATGGACGTCTTTATCGTCGTAACCCACGGTGACGCCCTGATCGTTTTTGCGGGGAACCTTGACGGTAACCGGAAAATTGCCCAGCCACTGCAACGTCACCATCTTGCCTGGCTGCACACGGGTTTGGCGCAGCAGCCCCGCCAGCTCCTTGCCCCAAAAAGTCTGAACACCGTTCTTGGTACGCAGTGTAATGAAGGTGCTCTCGGGCTTGTCTGGCTCAAAACGAAACGGCTTCTGGCCAAATTTGAGGATCTTGCCTGTCACGCCATCCTTGGCCGCCTGGAAAGGCTGATGGATGGCGGGCGACACCTGCTGATTCGCTGACGTTGCAGGCTGATCCGATGCTGGAGCTGCCGAGGGCGGATTGATGACCGGTGCGTCGGGCTGTGCCGGTGGTGCAGGTTGAACCAGTGGCCGCTGCAGACCCTCAACCTCCAGCGGCTGATAAGCAGTACTCGCCGTCGCGGGCGCAGACGAATGCACCGGTGCCGGCGCGGCTTGTTGAGGTTGCGGTGCCGAGGGCTTCGCCTGTGCCGGCTGTGGACCACCATACGGCGGTGGGGTATCACCATGAATGGCATCAAGCGTTACAGGTGGCTGCTTCAACGCGTTACGGGCATCGTCCAGCAACATTTGCTGCGCAGGGTTCTTCATCTCCACATTGATCTGGTGCTGAGCAATCAGCTCGATGGCTTTTGCCTTGAATTCGTCACTGCCGGTCAGTTCGATGCGCCCCCGGTAGAACTGTGCTGCCGTGAGCAACGCAGCTATTACCTTCTCATCTTCCTGACCTGCGCCTTGGACCATCTCCAGGCGCGACCCACGGTCAACGAAAGCAGGCTCGGCATCGAGCTTGTAGAGCACCGAATTGTCACCTTGAACCTCGCGGCTGATGCGGGCCAACAGAGCGTCTTTGTCGATGTTGCTGGCTTGCAGTTGTGGCTCGTCGGCACCTATCGGAGCCCCTACGAAGATAGCATCCGGCACGACCGCCGGGCCGGTCTTGCGTGCTGCGGTGAAACGACGCGGCAGGGCCCCTAACACCGGAGCCTCAACGTCTGGAAGGCTTTCATTGGCTTCGTTTTGAGCAGGCCCTGCCGGTGCGATTATCGGTTGATCCTCAGCGACGGGGGAAGTGTCAGGATCAGCCTCTACTGACGCCTGTTGTTTAGCAGGAGGCGCAGCTGGTTGGGCAGCTTCATCTGACATGTCGGTCACAGGCGCTGATGCAGGCTGTGGCCCCTCTACAGGCAAGGCTTCGGGCAACGCGGTCGGCGGTGTTTTCTCAGGCTCAATCACCGCCGCAGGTTGCTGAACAGGCGCGTCCGCAGTGCTGACGGCCAATGGTGCTTCGGGCACTGGAGCCGATGCAGGCTGCGGCCCCTCTACAGGCAAGGCTTCGGGCAACGCGGTCGGCGGTGTTTTCTCAGGCTCAATCACCGCCGCAGGTTGCTGAACAGGCGCGTCCGCAGTGCTGACGGCCAATGGTGCTTCGGGCACTGGAGCCGATGCAGGCTGCGGCCCCTCTACAGGCAAGGCTTCGGGCAACGCGGTCGGCGGTGTTTTCTCAGGCTCAATCACCGCCGCAGGTTGCTGAACGGGCACGTCCGCAGTGCCGACGACCAATGGCACTTCGGTCACAGGCTCTACAGGCAGGGTACTTGACTGATCAAGCCTCGCTGCGACTTCATCACGAATTGACTGGTAGGTTTCTTGCGAAACCTCCAGGCCCGCCTTTTTGAAAGCACTTTTTAATTCCGGCCAGGTTTTTGCCGCGTTAGTAGTGATGACGCGAACACTCTCATCAAGCACAGGCATATAGCGGTGGATTTCAATTGCGGCTCCCTCCAGCGCATACCGTTGGGAGTGCTCAAGTTCAAGTGCCGCCTTCAAGCCATCAATGGGCGTAAAGCGCTCAGCCTCAGCGAGGTCTGCGGCCTTGAACGCCTGACCGTCCCAAACCATCCCGTTGTCTGCATCCATTAAGATGAAGGTCTTGGCTTGCTTATCCTCACTCTCAGCCGTTGATGTTGGGTCGCCAGATTGCACCAGGTCGGCCTGCGGCTGCACCGCTTCATCCGGTATCGGCATGGCAGGTGCGACATCCTGTGCTTGGGTATTCGAATCTGTCGGCATGGCAGTTACCTCTTCATACTGTCGAATCAGGGGAGCGGTCTGTTCGCGTACCGCGTCCAGTCCTCGTGATTGGTGAAGGTCGTTAAAGTCCGTGAACCCACGGGCGATTTCAGCGTCGTTGAACGTTGGGTACATAACCTGGCCCCCCACCGCTATGGCCGCCTCATTGGCCATGATCAACCCCTTGTTCACGTCCTTGGCATGATCGAAATCCGCCATGAACAGGTGCCGACTGTCGGGATACTGCTGATGCAGCACCTTGGCCACCGCCACCATGTTGCCTGCGTCAATGGTCATCACCACCGGCAAGCCGGTGGCCAGATTCAGGCTGCGCGCCGTGGCATAGCCCTCGGCATACAGGATGGGGTTGACCGGATCGAGCGGGCCGCCCACCACCAGGAAATGCTCTTGTTTGGGGGCATCCTTGAAGAGGAACTTCTCACCCTCGGGTGGGATGTACTGCAGCGTCTTGAACGTTCCTGAGGCATTAAAAAACGGCACCACCAGGGCACCGTTTCGTGTTTGACGAATGTCGGGCGTCGGGGGTATTCCCTTTCGCACTAGGTAGGGATGCGCAGGGTCTGCGGCGGGCAGCCGGTCGTAAAGCCTCTTGGCAGCCAACGTCTGCTTGGCGTAGGTGACGGCGCGATCACGAGCAGCGTCTTCCTGGGCTTGCTTGGCCCCGGCCCGAATGTGCAGGCGGGTGATCGGATCAGATTCACCGCCAGTCGCCGTCCAGTTGGTCACATCCTTGGGCGAATCGGCACGATGGTAGTTGATGAACCAGCCAGCAGGGCGACGATCCAGAAAACCGCAATAGACACCGCTTTTCTTGCCGTGCTTGTCATCGACCGTCGCTACACGCTGCCGACTACCGTTCATCACCGGCATGCCTTTGACGACCAAGCCGGCTTGAGTCAGTACATCCAGAAACTCTGATTCGGCGTCACCACCACCGGCGCGGCGGCTTGGATCAGGCAACCAGTCGGTGATGCGATCAAGGTCACATCCAGGTCTGGCAAACCACAGCTTTTCCTCTTTGTTCCAGGCAATGGCCGCACGACCGTCACTGAGTCGTCCGGCAGACAGTCGAGCCTTATCACGATCATCAGGCGGCACGGCCAGCCAAACCGGGTATTCGGATGTGCGAGGGGCTGTTTCAATCTTGAACTGGGCATTGTCCGACGCCGGGAAGTTCTGTTGCGATCGGCTACGATCATGCAGCCCTTCGGCCACCATCGTCGTGAGGTTGATGAGGTCACTGATCTGCATGGGTCGAGAGCGATCTATGCAGGTTTCCTTGAATGATTGGGCACCCAAGGTAGCGTCAGCGCGGGCCTGTGGCTCAATATTTTCGCACGCAAATGCAAAGACCTCTTCGGCTTTACGCGAGTCATTGAGCGCGGGATAAAGCTGATCAACCTGGGCCCATAACTCCACCAGTTTCGGTGCATTTCGACCCGCAACAATCCCGTCTAGGACTGCTCTTTTCTCGGCAGGGCTGAAGGTGTTGATCCCATAATGTCCGAGTATTTCGTGCCTAAGAGTTCTTTCAAACTCTTGGTTCGAATCACAGTTGGCAAGGGCAAAATCTGCCCTTCTGGATGCCGCTCGATACGAACCGTCAATTCTTCCCCGGAGTGCGACACTATTTTGTGGTCCATATAACTCTTCCTGGTTCAAAGCAAGGTTGTAGGTGATCGTAAGGGCTTGCGGGTACGTTTTGCAAAACTCATCGATCACCGCCTCTGCATCATCATAAGACAAAGCCATTACTTACTCCCCCTCAGTAAAACGCCGATACCACCAAGGCCGCCCCGACAAGCGCTTGCCGCGCATCAGGTAAGCCAGTCGCATCACCAGGACCTTGAACGTCCACCCAAAGAACGAGAGCAGCCGAAAGCCGCCAATAATGGCGGTGATGACGTAGATCGTGACCATGGAGGGGAAGCGAAACCACGCCAGGTACAACAAGAACAAGGGGGCTGGTATGCCGTAGAGATTGAGAAGGCGTGAGGCGTTGCGCCAATAGCCCGGTTGCAGTTGCTGGTCAGACATGGATAACTCCTATGCTGCGGTTGGGACGCTAGCCCGATTCGTGATCTCCTTTTTTCGCCGGCGCAAGTTCCGGAAACTCAACCAGCAATGCCTTGTTGCCCTGGGCAATGTGTTTCATCACCGCCAGTCTGATGTTTTCACGCACGCTCCCTGTCGACACGAAGTACATGCCCCAGGCCTGATCGGGCGTGCAATGGCCGATCTGTTCCTCAATGTCTCGGAAGGCCTGGCATTCGTCTGGAGTTGAGCAGCACTGCTGAGTGTTTTGGCACATGACGTTCCCCTCCCTGGTCGTTTCAGCACGGCTTCTTCAGTAAGTCGGCTGATAAGGCTGTCCCTGCACCCAGCGTGATTGCCAATGCTCTAGGTACACGCTGGCCACCGCAGGAACGTCCCACATCACCACGGCATTTTCGCTGTTGGCCTTGGCAGCCGAGGCCGAGTAGTTGAACGAGCCGGTCTCGACGTTCTGGCCATCGGTGATGATCACTTTGTCGTGCTGAATCTTGTACGCAGCGTTGGTGCGCACAGGGATTTGCGCGTTGGCCAGCAGGTTCATCGCAGCGCGACTGGCCCTGTTGTCGTTGCCATGGGCATCGACCACCACCTGTACATCGACGCCGCGCCGTTTGGCTTGCACCAACGCCTTGACTACGCTCGGAGAGGTGAAGCTGTAGGCCATCAGCCGTATCTGCTGCCGGGCTCCCTGGATCACATTGAGTACCAACTGCTCCGCGCTGCCCTCGGGTGAGAAACCCACCTGGATTTCAGCCGCCTGAACAGTAAAGGTCAGATTGCACAGCAGCACCGAGGCCACCAGTGCTCTCACCGTCGAACTGGACCGCGCCTTGTTTGCCAGACTGGCGGGACTGAACTGCACCAAAGGCTCAATCATGGCGTGGCCCCTTTGGCTGAGCCTGAGCATTGCGCAGGGCCTGCAGGTTGTTGCTCTCGATCTGTAGCGAAACCTGTGTTTTCTGCAGCGCCAGGGCTTGAAGCTGGTTGGCCTGGATCTGCAATAGATTGGTATTGATCAGCAGCAACTGGTCGTTCTGCTGTTGGAGTTGGGCCGGGGTAGTACAACCTGTCAGGCAGGCAGTGACCGTAGCGGCCACGAGCAGAGCGCGAACATTCATGGTTAAGACCTTTGGTTGGATGATTGCGGACGTTTTCTTAACGTGGGTCGAACAGGTCAATCTGCCTGTTCGCCGGATCTGCCTTCGGCGCGTTCAGTGGATGACCCAACTGGCGACGTATCTCGGCCAGCCAAGCCTTGTACGGTGCGTTTTCACGCTCACCCCATGGGTAGGCAGACACCAGTGCCTTGCGCAGCACTCTCATATCAGTGCGTCCGACCTGGCGAATCACTTGCGCAACGATGGGTGCTGCTGCATCGGCCCAGGACATAGCGTATCCCTCTTATGGCGATGGCTGATTAGAGTCCCTGATGAACAGGGTGCGCAGATCGGTCTCCTTCTCGATTGTTTCGATAGGCATATGAAGTCCTCCCCGCCGAAGCGGTATAGCCAATAAGTCACTCATGACACGGCCCGCTGTTCGAGTTCTCGCAATTGAGAGGCGGTCATGGCCACCGCCAGTTCACGCCGGTCAATGCGCCCTTCCAGATGAAGACGCCAGGCATGATCAGCGAAGCGTCGTTGCTCCAAGCGAATAATGGAGTCGATATGCCGACCCCATTCGGGGTAAGGCATGCTGGCCAGCTTGGCGCGCAGCGCATCGTCAAAGATGATGTATTCGCGCACGGCCTGGCGTTTGCCGTCGGTAGTACGCAGCAGCTTTTGCACGATGATGTATTGCAGAACGCTCAGGAGATCGTGAGCCGTAGCTTCGCGCATCTCTGAGGGCACCATGATCAGGCACCGTGGAATCGCCTCTCCAGGTGAATGGATGTGCAAGGTGCTGAGATTGAAATGGCCCACCTGTCCGGCCAAAACGGCGGCCTGGAAGGTCTCCAAATCCCGCATTTCACCCACCCCGATGATCGACGGTGCCCGGCGAAGATCTGCCCGAATGCCTTCGGCATAGTTGGCAACGTCTCGACCTATCTGCAGCTGCGTCGAGGCCAATACATCCCCTGGACGCGCGAGAATGAATTCGATCGGGTCTTCGATCGTGGTCACCTTGCGGTCAGGATCGGTGTCCAGGCAAAAGCGGTAGATAGCGGCCGCCTGGGTACTTTTACCCGACCCTGTGATTCCACCAATGAGTCCTAGACCATTGGACGGCAACAACGCTTCGAACAGGTCCTCTTCCAGCCCCATCTTTGTTAGATCCGGGATATCAGATGGAATGATCCGCATAGTCAGGGCGATGGTGGCGTCCAGCCGCCCAGCAGTGGCCTGCACAAAGTTGCAGCGAAAGCGTAATCGCTCGCCACGCTCCAGGCCGTAGCGCTGGTTGATGTCGCCATCCAGCTGTATGGCCCGGTCTACAGGGCGACCACCGCGTACCGTCGGCCGGATTTCAGGGCTGAATAGATCATCGAGGAGCTTGGACCACGTATCGTCAGCCAGCACAAACCGGCTGGCCTGGCGCAAGCGACCTTGATGCCCGACCACCAGGTGGTTACCGCCCTGGATGTGAATGTCGCTGGCTGACTGCCGTGCACACCAGACGAAAAAATCGCGCAAGGTGTCTGCATTCAGCCCGTCTTCAAAAGCGTAGGGGGCAAAATCCATTGTCTGTGTCGTCTGGGTCATGGCTGCACCTTGCGTATCACCGGATGCCACTGGGTTTTGTCAGGAACAAAGCCGGCGTTCTCCTTGAGGCTTCGTACGCGATCGCCCGTGGTCAGCTTCTGCCGATCCCCCGTCACGGTCTGCTGTTGATCCGTGACGACCGGCGCCGTGATGAACCCCTGACGCAGTAACTGCGAGTACATCAGCATGCCCCGGTAATCTCGGGTCAGGCGGTTGAAATTGGCTTCAAGGATCTGATCGGCACTTTGCCGCCCTTCACCCCAGCCCTGGCGGACCGCCGCTTGCCAAAGCGCCTTCTGCAAACGGTTTTCAGGTGTGACTGACACGGCGTCATCAGGGCCCGACGATGACAGGCCCGCCATCAACCAGGTACGCCACGACGGTGGATTACTAACGAACCGTTCGGGCACGATGATTTCGTAAACATGGCTTGCAGTGCGTATCTGCCGTGGCGTGATATGGGCCACGTCCACCGCCTCGTCGATGACCGGCGGTAGCCAGCCTTCACGGCTGATCAGGGTCCGAAAGTCATACAGGCCATTGAGTCGCCCGATCTGCCCCTCCAATGCCTGGCGTAATTCCCACGCGCGCTCAGCCTTACCGCCGCGAAACCCAGTATTGCGTCCCGATTCCTCCAGCAGTTGTCGCCGCGATTCGGTCACGTCTGCTGACGGCGGGTCAGCGGGGGCAAGATAGCTTTCCAGTGGCGCCGGCGTGTCGGAGGGTGTGGAAGGTGGCGTATGTCCACACCCTTGCAGGCCCTGCAACAGGACAAGCGTCAGAATTGATTTTTTCACTGACGCCCTCCCGCCTTCTTGGCAGGCTCCGCCTGCGCAAAGGCCAGGGTCAGTTGCCCTGGAAGCTGGGTCAGGGTCGCACGCCAGGCTGTTTGCATCTCGATCAGACGCAACAGATTCGCATAGGAGATTCCATTGACCTTGAGGTTCACCGGCAAGGGCAGACGCACGCCGGTCCAGGTAAACGTCTGACCGCGCTGGCGGGCCAGATGGGACAGCAGCTCAATCGCGTCACCGCTCCAGTCAACCGCGACCCTGTCGCTCTGAGCACGGATAGCATCGGTCGGCAGGGTTGACCGGGTATTGATCGCACCTTCCATCCACAGCGTTTCTTGCTGTAACGCAACCCGATCAAGTACCGGCGCAGCTGTTGCAGAAGGCGTAGGAGCCGCCGGCGGTTTCTCACAAAAACTCTGGCATCCAGACAGCAGCAATGCCGCCGCCGGCGCAGCCCAAAAGGAGTATTTCATCGATAGTCTCCTGACACCCCAAACCGGGCGCAGTCATTAACGGATAGCGAGGTGGGCCGATGCAGCGCCCAATGCTTTGAGGCGGTCGTAGACGTTGCGCACTTGCTGCGCGTAATGCAGGCGCCGTTGCTCCTGGCGTTGCGAAGGGTCAAAGCCTGCGTTATACGAACCCAGGCAACGCCAGGTATTGCCGCACACACGAAGATGTTGAGCCAGTACCCAAGCCCCCGCCTGAACGTTAAAGCAGGCGTTGGTGAGCAGGTCCTCCGCTCGCGTGATCAGTCCCATCCTGACCAGTCGGTTAGCGTTGCGCGTGCTGATCTGCATGACGCCGTAGTCGGTGCTGAGCACTTTTCCAGACGAATCGCGGTTAAGGTTCACTGCACCAGGCTGCAGCTTACTTTCCTGTATGCCGATCGCTTGCAGTAGCACCGGATCAACTCCATAGCGCTGGCCAGCCTCCTGGAAGCAGAAAGCAGAGGCCTGCAACGGCGCCGACAATGCCAAAACCAGCCATAGGCAGCGCATGGCTAACCCCCAGCAACAGGCACAGGCCTGACGGGAGCTTTGACTGCGGGAGCCTGTGCTTTAGCGGTCGGTTTGACCTGTGCTGACACGGGAGCAAAGGAAGGAACAGCGCTGGTCTGGTGCAACCGGCTCTGCGTTTGGCTGACCGAAGAAGCGCTCTGCCGGATCTGCTCATCCACCCACTGCCCCGCCGTAACCTGGGCCAGGTTGGGTGCTGTAACGCAACCAGCAAGCGATGCAACTACCACAGTTAAAACTATGCGAGCTTGCATAAACTATCTCCCCCGCATGGCTATTTTTGTCTCTCGTTGATCAAGGCCGTATAGGCCGCCTCCAAGTAGTTGTCTACGAGGTACTGCGCAACCTGTGAGGTAGTGATTTGTTGACCGGTTTGGTAGCTGGCATCAATGGCGGTCTTGGTTAGGGCTGCATACCGCCCGAAACCAACGTGCACATTGGATGACTTGGCGGGTGGCTGCTGCTTGGTTTCTGTCATAGGTACTCCTAGTAAGGCTGTTTGGTTTCCCGATTGGCCCTGCAATACAAGGCCAATCGGGAAACCCTCGGCTCCGCTACTGGCGGCGAGCCGAGGCTTATCTCTCACTGTTCTTTCCGACCGCGACCCCTGTCCGCCGGAAAACTTGTTTGGGGCTTTACGCTGCGCACCCTAGGTCAGTTGCCAACCCTCTGAGCCGTTAAGGCCGGCCCATCGCTGCCTTCAATTCAACTGCACGAAGCATAATAACTGTATGTATGTACAGCGTGTATAAAAAAACAGTAATCGATTTAAAGTAATAGCAAATCTCTCGATGAGCATAATTCAATTCCGCACAATTACAACAGTTTTGAGTTTTTAAGCAGTTATGGTCGTTTTTTGGGAGGGAGCAACAATGGACCATCGCCAATTTAATGGTGAGGGATTAGTGGACACTCTCAAAAAAATCATTGGGACTAGAATTAAGGCTCTTCGCAAGCATCGTAGCCTCACGCAGGAGGCGCTAGCGGAAGCAATGGCTTGTGAAACCGCGACAATAGGGCGATACGAACGAGGAGAATTTTCCCCAAGCGTCGAGCAGATCGCCAAAATGGCTGACGTCCTAGGGGTAAGCCCAGCGGAAATCATCCCATCGTCTTATGAAATTTCACGACAGGAATTGGTCGATTTAAGAGAAAAACTTTTCACGGTCGCCCTGTGCATAGACAACCCTGCAAAGCTGAGAGTGATATTGGATCTTGCAGAATCCAGTGATAAATGAAGGGCTTACTCGAAAGCTTTGGCATAGCGTTGTGCGGTTTGGCCACGTCAATCTTGGTAGCGCTCGCCTACGTCGTTGTCGCCCGCATGACGGGCTTTGACTTCTTCTCCATATAGGGCCTTGCACACCAGCTTCGCCGCCGCATCAGGGTACTACTTAGGCTCACTCAACCTCCACTAAAGGGCCACCGCGATCCTACTGATCCAAATGCTGATTATCGCGGTCCTGGTCAATGTTTCGCCTCAACCAACGAACGGCCTTGGAGGCTGGTAACCATCATCGGGGGCGTCATCCACCGGGTCATGCCGAGCTGGGGAATGCGTTCTCACCTCCGGTTCGTCGTAGCCGTAATACTGACGGTGATCCTTCTCGATCACGTCATAGCGCGCCATCTGCTCTGGATCGGTCACCTGGAACACATACTGACTTCCGCGATGGTTGACGCCACATCCCGCATCAAGCACCTGGTCAACGAACTGGTCATCACCCATGATCCTCACAGCGTCACCGCTTTTCGTGGATACCAGGTTAGCGGCCAGCCGATAGTTGTCCAACTCATCGTCGTCATTGAACCCCGCTTTTACGTGGACGAAATCGCCACGGTCGATCACACCCGCCCTGCCATCGCGCAGATATTCGACAGTGCCGTCACGATGCAAATGTGACGTGTAAGAGCGCAGGTGATAGACAGCAGAATCATCTGCCTGGCCGCACTGGATAAGACGATCAAACCCACCGTTCGGAGTGCGCTCCTTCCGCTTTTCTCGATACACAAATCCACGCAGTTGACTGACAGCCGCAACGTCTCCTCTAAGAGCTTGCTGCTCGACCCAGGGACGGTATGCAAGCGGACGAAGCAAGCCCTTTTCGGCAAGCGCTTGCCGCTCGTCACGAAGCTCGATGCGCAACTCAGCCATGGCTTTCATCCGGTCGAACTCGGCAACTCGATACAGCAACTTGCGAAGCAAAGGATCGTGCTGAGAGCGTTTGACGTCCGCCTTCATTGCCTGGTACCGAGCAGCCACTTGCTGGTATCGATCCTTGACATGAAGATCAGGTTTTTCCCATCCCTCACGATAGCGTTTGTAGCGCATTTTTAAGTCCAGCCGAGCCTCAGCTCTCGCCTGCCGGCGATCGAAACGCACGTCTTTATCTCGGAGTTCAAATGCAGGCTGGTAAGTGGAAAAAATACCATAGCTCCATTCTTCATGTTCGAAGGTGGGAGGTCCTTCAAACGCACCTATGTGGGCTTCCAATCGAAACTTGGTCAGCGTCGGATGAACCGAAGAAGCCTTGACCACAGGACCCTCTGGGCGCAAGAAATCATAGATCACCAGACCTTCGCCTTGCTCCCTCAATCCCAAGCCACGTTCATGCAGGGCCAGATGGATTTTACGCCAGGTAATCTCTCGCGATTCGATAAGCTCAGATATTTTTTCGCGCACCTCACGCACGGCGTAATGATAGAGACTCTCGGTGTTGGAATAGACCTGCAATGGCACAGTCCCTTGCGGAGCACTGCCATACCGAAAAGGAGCACGGACCAATTGGTCGTTGACGCCCCACTGCCAGCTTCCATTGTCCTGAATGAATCCGTATTTGCGTTCGAGAACGCGGCAGCTTTTCTGCAACGTGTCAGCATCATTCCACAAGGCGGCGGCTTTGTAGGTAATGGGATTGACTCGGTTCACCGCCACATGACAGTGCGTATTGTCTGTGTCTTGGTGAATAGCGGTGACGTACTGATGCCCTTTCATGCCCAGCTGACGAATGCAGTGTTCGGCGCATTCGAATATCTGCGCATCTGTAGGCAGTTCGTTTTCGCGCCACGACAAGATGAAGTGATAGACCGGGTCCTGGCAGCGACGACTCTGGGCAGCAACCATGTTCATTTCCGCCGCAGAGGTCTCCCAGGAGAAGCAATTGGTCTCGCAAGAAATGCCCCCACTGATCAAGCGCTGACGGCCATCGGGGAACACGTCGGTGATCACGACGGCACGGTCGTCTCCATCATTTCGATCCGCATAATCGACAAGCCGATCAAACATCGCCTTCTTGGTGCGCGAAGCATTCTGGCGAGGCGCAGCGCTAACTAGATCATCATCTTTGGGCTTGTCACCACGGTCGCTGATGTAGCTCACCAGCCGGTTGAAGCTGGAGCCCTTATCGCCGCGTTTCGGGGGGATGATGACGTTCATGGGTGATTGGCTACTTAATGCGAGTCTGGGAAAGATCGATGGCATTGACGGCATTTCGGATGGCGACCAACACGTCAGAGAATTGCTTGCTAAGATCAGTTGTCATGCTGTCCTGCATCTGGTTGAACAAATGCTTTTGCAAGCCACCCAGCTGTAGCAACGCGGCCATTAGCTTCTTGTCAGTCGGTGTCTTGATTTTGCGATTCAGCGCAGCACGACGCATCAGATCTGAAACAGATATCTCGGCAGCCAGCGCTTTTTCGCGAATCAAGGCCGCATCCTCTTCAGTGCAACGAATTTCGATCCTCACCGTTGCTTGACGCGCTGTGCTTTTCGACATGCTCTGACTCAACCTTAACTAACTGAATGACGCTGTCGGGGTGTCGGGGCGGAGCCCTGATCCGGGTTTTGTCGGATGGACCGCGTGCGGGCCGTCCGTACAAAACATTTCCGGTCAATATCTTAAACCGTCTTTACACCTTTTAAATACCATATTACCCTAAAGCGGACAAGAGCGCTGCGGGGTTGGTTGGGCCTCGAAATTCGAGCAGGCTCTCCAGACCTTTGAAAAGCGCAGGACACGTAAGGGCTGATTTTCATGGCAAAGACAAGGCTGTACACCCAGCATGATCTGGCTGCGGCCCGTGAGTTTCTGGACGGCCTCCCCTCGCTGAAGGTGGACAAGTTCCAGCGCTTTGGGCCTGAAGCGTCAGTCAGCGAAAAACTGTACGCGGCCCTGCACGATGAAGACTTTACCCTCACGGATATTTTGCACTTCCTGGAAAAGCATGGATTCAGCTCGACGGTAGACAAACTGCGCACGATGCGTAGAGTGATGTTCACGCTTGACATTGATCAGCCTGAATCCCGTGACCCATCACGGTGTATTGATATCAGCAGAATGCGGGTGCACACGTGGATAAAAAGAAAAAAATCACGCTAGATCAGGTAGAGGTCGCCAGGCAAGCTCTTGCGGCTTTGCCAGACCTCAGTCAGGACAGAATGTCGAAAGGTCAATTTCTGAGCGCGCTTGCGGATAGATTTCACACGTTGTCTCAAGAAAAGGGATACTCACTGCTGGCCATACAAGAAGCCCTCAGAACAATAGGTGTGAGAACATGCCCTGCACGTATTGCGTTGCTGGTAACTGAATAGCCAGACGTCAAAGAAACGAGAGCACGGCTAAAAGCACTAACTTAATGTAGAGTAACCATCAGTACATCAGGATACCCAGCCTATGGCCAAGCAGAAAACATTCACCCAACAAGACCTGGAAGCCGCCCGTCAAAAACTGGCCGATCTGCCAGACCTGAGCAAGGACAAAATGAGCCAGGCCGAAGTGCTACAGTCGCTCAAAGAACAAATCGTTGAGCTGTGTTCGGCCAAGGGTTACTCCGTCTCGGAGGTTAAACAGGCTCTCGCTGATGTTGGTCTGAACGTGAGTGTTCGGGAAATTACCGACCTGACCACTAAGCGCAAACGTGCGGCACCTCGGGCGAAGCCTCAGGTTGCCTGAGCGCTCAAAGCCAGCCAACAAAAAAGCCCCACATCGAGGGGCTTTTTTGTTCCAAGGCAACCGTCTTCAATCCGTGTAAAGATAATCAGCAAGATCGATTTTTTCCGATTGACCATCCATACCGGTGACAACAAAGGTACACGCGCTGTCTGGTTCGCCGTCAGCGATACGTGCCTGGAAGAAACGCTGTGCGACTCAAGGGCGGCTTCTTTATGTGCGCCTACTGATTCTGTGTAGATGGTCCAGGTGACTACGTAGCCTTCATTATCTTCATCCTTACGTTGAGTGTCAGAGTTGGGCGCCGCCAACGCCCAGTTGTGTTGATTAAGCGGCTTTTCTGTGCTCACCCATAGCCTGCGCAAGTACCCACAAGGCCCGGTTCAGTTTCACGTCCTGATCAATCCCATTGACCGCTCGCGTGGTCGTGCGTCGGCCTTGCTTGTTACGTCCGGTCAAACCGCCTTTGATGGTGTTTTCCTGGACTCGATTGAAGGTGGTCCAAAGGTCGCTGCTACGGTCCTCCCGACGGCGTGGCATGAGCAACTGGACGGGCTAACTGGCGCAGGCCCTTCGGCCGGATCGTAGCGATACGCCAAGGCAGCTAATGCAAAGGCCTCTTGCTCGTCCTGGTCTAATTGTTGATGCTTCATGTCAGCGGTTATGTGGTCGATCTGTTCGAAATGCTTCAACACTTCGAAGGCGCCTTCGATCACGTCATTTACCACATCATCACGGCCGCTATGGCGCACTTTCTGGTCAGCGGCAACGTCCCCCAGTACCAGTCCGTTTGCACACACGAAACGGAATTTGCCTCCAATCATCTGATAGCTGCTGCTGCCATCGTGGCTGTTGAGAAGGATGATTTCGTTGGCTTCCTGGTCCAGGATCTGGCTCGCATGGCGCAGGCGCAGCATGTGCTTGGTGTGCTCACGTTTGCCCTGGTCACGCACGCGTGTCTGACAGGCCATGAATGGTTCAAATCCTTCGGCGCGCAGCGCATCAAGTACCTGCACGGTCGGGATATACAGATAACGTGCCGACCTGCTGTCGTGCGCTTCTTCGGCGAAGATGGAAGGCACATAATGGGCGATCTGATCGTTGCTCAGTGCGACGTCACTGCGTATCATGCATGGGTTACGGAAGTTGCTGGACATACGCATATTTTTTCTCCTGGTGTAGCGCCCGGCCTGACGGGCGCAAGCGGGGTTAAGCGGCGAAAAGGTCGCCCTGGCGGTCGGCGTAGCTGCACCAGCGGGCAAACGATTCGTTGCCGCACCAGGTCTGAATTTTTTCCACGAAGCCTTCACGACGCGCTGTGGTGATTAGCTCGGCGATCACCTCGGCCGAGTCACCCATTTCAAAGCAGTTGTCGAACTGGCGTTCGCCCAGGCCTTCGAAACCGTTGTCCCAAAGTTCATACCGGACTACGGCGTCTGCCAGGTCATGCTTGAACGTCAGCACCAGGAACTCGACGCGGGCATTGAACTTGTGTACCTGGCGACTCAGTTTCAGCAGCTTTTTGCAGATATCGACCTGACCGCTTGTGAAGCGCTTCATCAGCTGTTGCTTTGCTTGTCTGTTCATTTCGTCTCACCTCTGTGCCGGCTTTGCTGAGTGCCTTTCGCCGATGCGCTTAGGTCGATCGGGCGCATAGGTGCGTGACAAGGGCGCGATGCGAGGCCGCAGCTAAGGGAGCGAAGCGAGTCTGAACGGGGGAGTGTCGCGGGCGCAGCCGAACCCTTGTCAGGTGCCGCGCTCGATCTACCGTCAAGCGCACGGCGAAAGGTGCGCAGCAAAGCCTGCAGGTGATACGGGAAGTACAGGCAGCGACGGCAAGCGGAGCGCGCAGGCCGAGAGGCCGGAGGCGTTAGAGCCGGCTTGCCGGCGAGGATTGAAGCCCGAAGGGGCGAGACGGGCCGGCTTCATGGCCTGGCTCGATGCGCAGCACGAAAGCCCGGCCCTGAGCGCAGCGAAGGGAACGCACGTCAGAGGTTGTCAACGATCGAGCTGCACCGAGGCCCAAACAGCCAGGGCACTCCTCTCCTATTGCGATCGAGCAGATCTGAGTGATTGAGCCAAAGCCAGAACGTCACCAGCTGCTGCAGGAGGAAGCCAGGCTTCAACCTTGACCCAATCAGCAGGCAAATCCTCCAGGCGCGCCCGAATGCGTGCCATAAGCCTGTGAACCACCTGCCGGGTCAATCCAGTCTCCAAGGCTGCTTCGGACACGCTGGCACCCATGACCAGGACAAGCCTGGCAGCACTTATCGAGCGATCGGAGAACGCCCGACGTCGATTCTGGCCCGCAAGCACGTTCATGACCCGCTCAAATTCGTCCGCGGCCATCAGGGCGCAGGGTGAAACCGGACTGATCATCCTGATCAACTGGGCAATCTGGGCGTTGCTGTAGTTCTGGATGATCTTTGTTGCAAGACCAGGCAGGTCAGGATCGACACTCATAGGAGCAGGCTAGGCTGAAAGAAATCGAAGCTACAGGAATCGCAACCACATGTAACCTTTATCAAGCTGCAGTTTTGACACTGACCTCAACGTGCATGCCGCCCTGGGCGAGCATGTTGATCAATCGATCCACGCTGAAAAGGTCGATCTTCCCGCGCTGGAGTTCCGAAATGCGGGGTTGCGTTACGTTGAACAGCTGCGCAGCGTCAGCCTGCGAGAGCTGACGCACCTCGATAAAGTCTCGGATAGCCGTCATTAGGCTGGTGCGAATACGCATGTTCTCTGCTTCGGCTGGTGAGTCCTCCAGGGCGTCCCAGACGCTGCTGAAGGCTTGATTTGATTCAGTCATTAGTTCAACTCCTTAGTCAGTTCTTTCATCCGCTTGGCGGCGAGGTCAAGGTCATGCTTGCTCGTTTTTTGCGTCTTCTTTTGGAAGCAGTGCAGGACATAAACCGCCGTCGCGAATTTCGCAATGTAGATCACACGGAAGGCGCCGTGGGCGTCCCTGATCCGTATCTCCTGTGCCCCTGGACCAACGGTCGTCATGGGCTTCCAATCGTCAGGCTCATTGCCCACCTGCACCCTATCCAGCTGAAAGCCGGCCTCACGGCGGGCAGAGATTGGGAACGCTCTCAGGTCGTTTAGAGCTGAGCCCATAAAGATGATTTGTTTGAGGACTTTGTTCATGGACTAATTATACGTGATTACGTATATTTAGTCTCTTTTATTTTACCTGCATTTTTGTCACCACATGGTGCTACTTATGATCGTCAACATAGGGTCTACCCCAAGTGACACGAAAATCAGCACGAACAGATTTCAGCTTTGCGCACTTAACGTACACCCAATTTGATACAATCATTAGACTACACCCAAAATGAGACGGATCTACTGATGTTCATTCGTGCATACCTTCGAGCATCGACCGATGACCAGGACGCAAGTCGAGCGCGCGATTATTTGGAAACGTTTGTCTCCGGCTATGGCAAGGCCATCGCATCGTGCTACATGGAAAATGCCAGTGGCAGCCATGCCGACCGCCCGGAATTAATCCGACTACTCAAAGATGCTCGCCGAGGTGACGTGCTGCTGGTGGAAAGCATCGATCGGCTGTCCCGGATGGATGACCAGGCTTGGCGATCCCTCAAAACAGCAATCGATAACCGAGGCATACGGATCGTTTCTGTGGATCTGCCTACCAGTCATCAAGGCATGACGGCCCAGTCGGGGGACGAGTTCACCGACCGCATGCTGGCGGCCATCAACTACATGATGATCGATATGATGGCCGCGATCGCCAGGAAGGACTATCAACAAAGAAGACTGCGCCAGGCACAAGGGATTGAGAAGGCAAAAGCTTCAGGCGTCTACAAAGGCAGACCCGTAGACGCAGAACTGCGTAACCGAGTGCGAGAGCTGCTGGCTGCAGGTCTCGGGATCCGCGCCGTAGCGAGGCACGCTGCGTGTTCAACTACGACCGTCATGAAGGTCCGCGACGAGCTGGCGCAACGTTAGTCGGTTAAGGGCACTGACCTACTCATCGTCACGAAGCACCCAGCCCGCTTTTGAAAAAGCCCACCGGTTCAGGACGAGGCTATCAAGCGGGTCATATGGGCGGTTGTCCCAGTCGTGGCTTGAGATATTCACCCTTCGAGCATTTGTGATCAGTGTTCCTGTGTGGCCTCCCCGGGAAATCAATTGGACTGAATCATCTGACTGTCGCTCGAATTCGATCCGAACCAGAATGGGATAGTCATACCCATTGCCTTTGGCCTGAAGCGGCTCAGTACACGTTATGAACCCCATGACAGGGGTAGCAATCGCGTTCATAGATGTTCCTTAGCCCTTTGGCTGTGCAGCGGCCCATTGGATATAAGCGCTTTCGATCAACCACGTAGCATCAGCGGCTGTGGGTACAGGATTGAGCGCTATGTTAGCCAGCTTTTTTTCTATCCACGTCAGCAGTGCCGTACGCCCTGCTGGACAAGGCATTAGATCACGCTCCAAATGGTTGGTAAGCTCTGAAATAGCCACATCGCGCTCGGCACTTTTTGCAGTCATCGCAATTCTCCTGGATCACTTCGCCGCGGCGACTTTACTAGGCCACTTGGCGTTGGTGCATCCCCTTGGCCTCCAGCACACGCATCCATTCGACCGAGTACAACGACTCGGGGACCAGTAGCAGGCGTTTTAGGCCTATGGCCTCGCCAGTCTCCTGACAAAAACCGTAGTCGCCCAGAGCGAGAATTTCCAGGACCTTAAGCACATGGCTCAACGCTTGTCTGCCACTTTCTATCATGCTTGCTGCCACCGCTCTGTTTTACTCATCGGAAGCGAAGTCTGCTTCGTCCGGGTGGGGATGATAACCCGACAGCCTGGAACAAGATGGTAACCGCCAATGTTCATGGAATCAGCGAACGCTAATCACACCTTACGTTGATTTTTGGTTCCGTTGCTCCTAAATCCCCTACAACCGAGGTACTCCTTCACCATACCGGATGAGATCTCCCGAGGTGAGCTGCGGCAACTGGGTAATCCAGACCACGATCTATGACCAGAGCTATATTAGGGTTTACGCTGTAATGCATATGCATATACTATGTATTGAGCTCATGAATACGCTTTTTACCGCTAGTCATAAGCAATAAAATACATATCAAAAGCATATTATATAAACATCAAGGCAGGTGGACATGACAATTTATGCTGTGGCAAATACGAAAGGTGGCGTAGGTAAGACCACTACTGCAGTCAGCTTGGGAATCGGTTTGACGCTCAAAGGGCGCAAGGTGTGGGTAATTGATGGCGACCGTCAGAAGACTGCGCAGAAAGCCATCACACACCGGTATACCAAAGGGATCGAGCCTGCCTTGGCATGCGACGCTTATATTGATGGTCCAACGCTGCGCAGCCAGCTGATGCTGCGCAAGGGCGACTATGACGATATCGTGATCGACGTGGGTGGCTTCGATTCTTCTGCTATGCGTGCGGCATTGGTTTTATGCGATGCAGTGATCATACCGTTCCGTCCTCGCTCGTTTGACATGTGGGCCTTTGACGAGATGTTGCCTCTGCTGGAAGACGCGCGTAGCACTCGCGACGACTTCCCCGCCTATGCGGTCCTCTGCCAGGCAGACCCTGGCGTTCTGGCACTCGACAATATTGAAGCGGCTAAATGGGTTTCGGAGTACCCACAACTTACTTACGTGGATACCCCGCTCCGTACACGTAAGGCTGTTAGCAATGCCACAGGCCAAGGCATGGGGGTATGGGAGTACAGCCCCAAAGATGGTAAAGCAATCGCCGAAATCGATGCTTTAATTAAATATCTAATACATATGCATTGCGGATCAAAACCGAATGAGGATGCAGCGTAATGGCACTTGCACGCCCCCCTAAAGCGGTTGATAACGCTATTCATAAGCCAGCCTCGAAAACTGACTCCGTAGCTGCTGACCTCTACATCCAAGGCGCGCCTGACCTAGAAGGGCGTCCCAAACGACTGCGCCGTGGCAAGCGCGTACAGGTCAGTCACACCTTGCCGGAAGCGATGTTGGATGAGATCGATGCCGCCGCCGCTGACGACGGGCTAAGTCGCACTGCCTGGATTAATTGGCAGATAAAAAAGATCCTTAAGAAGCGGGATGGTAAAAAATAGGTGCATATAGGCCCAATGGACACACAATCAGTGATGAGCAAGTGCAGAAGGTGGTTGATCAGGTTCTGAAGAGCAAACCTGAGAATGCCAGTCATTGGAGTACCCGGCAAATGAGTCGGGAAACAGGGATATCCCCGGCCAGCGTGATGCGTATCTGGCATGCCTTCGGGATCAAGCCTCACCTGGAAAAAACGTTCAAACTTTCTACCGATCCGCTTTTCGTCGACAAAGTGCAGGATATCGTGGGTCTTTATTTGAACCCGCCTGATAGAGCACTGGTGTTATGTGTTGATGAGAAAAGCCAGATCCAGGCGCTGAACCGTACGCAACCTGGACTGCCTTTAGCGCCCGGAAATCCTGCGACACGTACGCACGATTACAAGCGTCACGGGACGACTTCGCTGTTTGCTGCTCTGGATGTAGCAACAGGCGAAGTCATTGGCCGGTTAAAGCGTCAGCATCGCAGTGTTGAGTTTCTGTCGTTTCTCAAAGAGGTTGATGCCTCACTACCGGCTGATGTGCCGATTCATCTGATTATGGATAACTACGCAACGCACAAGACCGACAAGGTCAAGGCATGGCTGGCTGCACATCCGCGTTACAGCATCCATTTCACTCCCACGTCCGCCTCATGGATGAATCTGGTAGAGCGGTTTTTCTCAACCCTGAGCGAGAAATGGATCAAACGCCAGGCGCATGTCAGCGTGAAGGATCTGGAGGCCTCAATCGAGTACTACCTTGAAACCTATAACCAGAATCCGAAGCCATTTCGCTGGCACAAAAAAGCGGACGAGATTCTGGGTTCCGTTGCTCGCGCAGCAAAAGCATTGGGCAAGTAGTTTTATGTATTTCTTGTGAAACACCACACTAGGGTCTGTACGAAAAGTCGGCGAGCGAAGGTCAGACAAGGTAAAAACATGCCAGGAAGCGGAGTCTACGTGTTGTAAATGAGCATTCTGAGCCTGTCTTTTACTCAGCATCACCGAGCGCAGCCACTTTACGTACAGAGCCTAGGGAGCTTTTGGTCAAAATGGACTATGGGCGCTAGCCCATTACGCCTTTAAGGTAGGTTCGTGGTTTAGCGTGGGCTACCTCCCTGAACGAGCAGATAGTTTGCGTCCCGATGATAATACTTTGGCGAAGGTTACCCTCATTGCGATCAGTCATTCAGCGTTACAGAACCGTTCTAGAAAACGGCTTTGCAGGTACCTTACGCCAAGCGGACTTAATCAACTACCCCTTCCCCATAGGGCTTCAGACTTGTCCGCCTCGGGCAGCGTCAATGAACCCGCCGCTTCCGCAGCAACGCCTTGCGCTCCGACACCATGCGCTGCTCGCGACTGTGGGCCCTCCCGACACCAAGCATTAGCGGACCGGCACGTCTGTACGACGGCCTCCCGTACGGAGGCCCTTGAATACGGTCCTGCTTAGGGACGCAGTTTCACGACACGCCTCGTATTTTTCCATCTGCACGCCGGTGCAAAAAAAGGTTATCTAGCATGAGTCTGATTTCTGAGTTCCGCAGCGTCGTCGCCCAACAGCCGGATACCACGGCCGTGGTGGAAGATCAGCGCGCGTTTTCCTTTACAGAGCTGGCACAACTGGCCGACAAAGTCTCCGCCGGGCTGTTGCAAGCGGGCCTGCAGCCGGGCGATCGCGTGGCTATCCACTTAGGTAATCGGCTGGAACTGGTGGCCTTGTACTATGCCTGCCTGGAAATCGGCGCAGTGACAGTGCCTATCAATCGGCGCCTCGTCGCCGGCGAAATTGAGCATCTGCTTCACCACAGCGGTGCCCGCTACTACATCGGCGAGCAGGAGACCTACAGCCGTTACGCCGCGGTGATCGCGGGCAGTGCCACGCTGGAACGGGCCTGGATCGTCGCGGGCGAGGAAGCGCTCAAGGGGGAGCGGTATCTGCCCTGGTCCGATCTGCTCGTCTCGTCGCCAAGTAAGCGGCCGCCTAGCCACGCGGATTCGCTCGCGGCGATTTTCTATACGTCCGGCACCACAGGAATAACTAAGGGTATCGTGCATTCCCAAGCGACCCTGGCGCAGGCCGTCGCCCTGATGAAGGCTATGATGCCACCCCGCACGGCTCAAGGTGCCCTCGACACGGGGGCCGTCCATTCGATGATGGATGCGATCGTGCCCTGGAGCATCCTGATGATCCTGGCCGCGCACCGTCTGGGGCGGGCCGTTGTGTTGCTACCCGTACTTACGGCGGAGACGACCCTGGCGCTGCTACAACGACTGCCGCTGAGTTTTCTCAAAGGCGCTCCCTCGCACTTCAATAACCTGCTCGCTGCAGGCGAGGCATCGGCAGCCCCCCCCCTTCCCTCTCTGACGAGCACCTATAGCGTCAGCGGCGGTGACCTCTGCCCTCCGAAGCTGGGTAGGCGTTGGCACGACCTATGGGGCGGCACGTTGCGTGGTTCCTACGGTACGACGGAGTCTGGCCCGATCTTCTGCCAACCCGATGTCGCCGGCACCGAGCAATCATCGATCGGCTGGCCGCTGCCCGGCGTCGCGCTGCAGCAGACGGAGACCGGCGAGCTGTTGATTCGCTCGCCAGCCAATACCCCGGGGCTGTGGAACGGCCAGGATGCTGATCGCCTGCCTGCTACGCGCTGGATAGCTACGGGCGATCTGGTGCAGCGCCAGGACGATGGCGGTTACCTCATCATCGGTCGGGAAAAGGACATGCTGAAATGCGACGCTTATTCCATATCCCCCGTGGAAGTCGAGCAGGAGCTGCTCAAGCTGCTCGACATCGCCGAAGCCGTGGTGTTCGGTGTTCCTGATGCCACCATCGGCGAGCGCCCGGTCGCTCTGTTGCGTACTACCAGTGGGCGGGAGCTTCCCACGCAACAGCTGAAGCAGCACTTGAAGGCGTTGATCGCGGAATACAAGCACCCCCGCCAATACCTGTTCGTCGAGCGTATTCCGCTGTCCTCCGCGGGGAAGGTGAGCCGCAAACAATTGGCAAGCGACTACCGAGAGATCCTCGGCGCCGCCCCATCGACCTAACCCCGTCAGTGACGCGCGTTGCCTGCGGGACCGGCTCTACAGCCGGCCCCGATACCAACCCTTTGCCCACCGCTGGAGCTCTCAACGTGAACGAGATCGAAAAAACCATCGTCGACATTCTGGTCGATGAGCTGTTCATCAGCACGCCCCGCGCGGATATCGACCTCAACGCCAACCTACGCAATGCCCTAGGGCTGGACTCACTCGGGTTCAGCGAATTGCGGGCACAGTGCGAATACGCCTTCGGCGTCAAGATCGAGGACGAGGACTTCAATCCGAAGCACTTCGACTCGGTCCACACGCTGGCCCAGTTGCTGACCGCCCTGCCGGCCAAGTGAGGGCGATCGCTATGAGCCTTCCCGAGAGCGATAAGCAGCCCCGTGCGCAACGCACCATGGGTTTCACCGAACTCAAGACCTGGCTGCGCCATCGCCATCCAATGGTGTACCTGGATCGTGTGCTCGACTACGAGCCAGGCGTCCAGATCAAGACGCTGATGGCGGTATCGGGGCAGACCGACGCGCTCGCCGGCCACTTCCCGGAACGGGCGATCTACCCGGCGAGCCACCTGATGCAGGCCATTTCTCAGTCGGCGATCATACTGTTCCAGCTATCGACCTCGCGCCTGGCGGGCGATGAGGTGACGCTGGTCGGCTCGATCAAATCGCGCTTCACACGCCCCGTGGTACCGGGCGACCTGGTGATCTTCCAGCTCGATTGCGAAAGCCTGAGGCCGGATTTCTTCACTTTCAGTTGCCGAGCGACGGTGGACGGTCGCAGTGTCGGGATGCTCAAGGGTTCGCTGGTCCGCAAGTCGCTCGCCGACTTGGGAGAGCACCTATGGTGAGCCGTCCCGTGGAGGTATGGGTCACGGGGATGGCCTGGTCAACCGCCCTGGGCGACGATCTGGAAGTCGTCTGGCAAAGCCTGCTCGCCGGACGTTCGGGCATCCGCTCGGTTGACTTCCCTGTTGCGCTGCGCAGTCCCTTGGCTTCGCCATTGCCCGACCTAGACCCAGCCCTGCCGCTGCCGGAGCGTCAGCACCGGTTGACGGTGACGACCATCCGCCGGGCGTTGCAGGACGCCGGACTGGCGAAAGCTACCGAGGAAGTGGTGCCGGTCCTGGCCACCAGCTATGGGCACCATCTGGACGAGCCGGAGACCGAATCGCTCTCCCGCTGGGCGGTGGAGGCGGCGCGAGAGGCAGGCTGCCAGCACGCGCCGATCACCGTTAGCACGGCCTGCTCGGCAGGGGCCGATGCGCTGTTGCTGGGGTTGAGCCTGATTCGCAGGGGCTTTACCGATATTTGCCTGTGCGGCGGTGCTGACATCCTCACCCCGGCCAAGCGGCTCGGGCATTCGCAACTGGGTACGCTGTCGGCGGACGGTCTGCGCGCCTTCGATCGCGCGCGCAGCGGCACCGTACTGGGCGAAGGCGCGGGTTTTCTGGTGCTGGAAACGCGGGCCGCCGCACTGGCTAGGGGCGCGCGGCCCTACGGCATCCTCGCCGGGGCTGGCTCGGCCAACGACGCCGTGAGCGCGGTCGCGCCGGACCTGTCGGGCGACTGTCTGGCCTTGGCCGTACGACGCGCTCTTTGCGACGCGGGCCTCACCGCCCACGAAGTGGGTTGCATCAGTACCCACGGTACTGGCACGCGGCTCAACGACGAGGTCGAAACCAAAACCTACAGCGATCTATTCGCCAGCTCGCCACGCCTTCCACTGCTGTTCGGCACCAAGGGCGCCTTCGGGCATACGCTCGGGGCTACCGGCGCGCTGGAGGCTATCAGCCTCCTGCTGGCGCTTGGTAACCAGCAGGTACCGCCAATCGTCGGCCTGGAAAATCCCCTGACAGGGATAGCGCTGCCCTTGGCCATGCGGACGGCGCTTGCCTGTCCCGCCGAGGTCGGCATCAGCGTGACCTTGGGCTTCGGTGGCTTCGATACCTGCCTGGTCTTTCAACGTGCACGAGAGGCGATGCGATGACCGACCTCGATTGGAGCGTCTACCATCTAAACGCCCTTGGTCAAGCGGAGTCAGTGGCCGCCCTTGGCTCGGCGGGAGGCGCGGCGCAAAAAGCCTCCGCCTATGCCGATCCGCTGTCTTGGCTGGTGTTCGAGGCCGTGGAGTGCGTCCTGGACAGCTGCCGCGATGCGGTGCTGGCCGCCGGCCAGACGGTAGGGCACATTGTCGTGAGCGACGTCTGCACCCTGCACACCATGCAGCATATCGCCCGCGATCTGGGTAGGAATCGCCTGTCGCCGCTACGTTTTTCCGGTGCCTGTCCGGGACTGGTCTGCAGCCTGGCAGGCCAACTGCTGCACTTTAGCGGTCCCAGCATGGTCCTGTCCATGCCCCCCCAAGACGGCCTGGTGCCGGCCGCCCTACTCGCCCAAGACTGGCTCGATAGCGGCGCTGCCAGTCACGTATTGGTGAGTACCCACGACACGGACGGCACACAGCATCGAGTTCGCTGCACCTTGCTGCAACTGCAGACCGAGCAGGTGAGCCCATGAACGTGGTTGTCGACACCCAAGGTGTCCAGGCGCTCTTCGAGCGGGTACTGCCTATGGAAGCGGGCAGCGGACGCGAGCCTTTTGAGGGATTCGCCACCCTGTGCGAGGGCTTGCAGCGCCTCGGGGTCAAGCCCGGACGCGCGGTGCTGGTGGCGCTACCCAACGGGACCCACTTCGTTGCCCTGGTGTTTGCGCTGCTGCTGCTGGGCGCGGTACCGACCCCCTTGCCCTACTCAGCACCGCCTGGACGTATTCGCCGCATCGCCAAACTACTAGGCGCCGACCTGTTGATCCTGCCCTGCGGCGCCGCCATCAAGGCGCTCGACGCGCGGGAGGCCGGACGGCTATCGAGCGAACTGCAATGGGCCAGACTGAAGGACGTCGTCACCCTGCCCTACGAACCAGGCGAAGTGGTGCTGCTCACCTCCGGGACTTCCGGCATCTTCAGCGGCTGTGTGTTCGATAGCGCGGCGCTGCTGCTCAATGCCAGGCGACATGCCGCCTCCATTGGCCAAAGCGCCGCCGATCGGCTGTTGATCAACCTGCCGCTATTCTACTCTTTCGCCTTCGTGGCGCAGTTGCTCAGCAGCTACGTCCTGGGCAACGAGGTGGTCCTGGCTACGCCGCCGTTCACTCCGATCCATTATCACCGCACGCTCCTGGACCTTGGCATAACCCTCTCTTCCTTGACGCCCGTGATGGTTACGGCGTTGTGTGCGGCGGACCTGGATGGGCTCCCGCCCTCACTCCGCCGGTTGACGATCGGTGGCGACGCCTTGGCCGCCAATCTTGTGCCGCGGCTGCTGGCCCGCAACCCGGACCTCGAGCTCTATCTGACCTATGGCCTGACCCAGGCCGGCCCACGCGTAGCGACGCTGGCCGCGCACCTCGAGCCCGCCGGACGGCACGCGTCGGTCGGCCGGCCGTTACCGGAGGTCGAGGTCGAGCTGGGAGGAGCGCCGGGTGCTAGTGAAGGGGAGTTGTTGGTGGTCACAGACACCGCCATGCAGCGGCGCATCCGTGCCGGTGAAGCGGACCGCTTGCCGCCGCTGCGCGGCCAGAAGCGCCTAGTCGCCACCGGTGACCACTTCCATATCGATGCGGATGGCTATCTGTTCTTCCGCCAGCGTAACCCGACGTTCGTCATGCGCCGAGGGGAAAAGCTCTGTCCCCGCTCGATTTGCGAAATCGTCGAAAGCCTGCCCGGAATCGTTAGTGCTGAGGCTTGGGTACGGCCGAACGCCGGGCCGAACGACGAGGTAGCGCTGATCCTCGATGTGCAGAGCCAGGACCCCGACCTCAATGAACGAGCGCTACGGCAACAACTTGCCGGGATCCTGTTGCGCGCTGAGCAACCGGATCGACTGGACGTCACCTTCGCGCAGCACGCCATCTGGCAAAAAGGCCGCCGTTAATCGTTTCCAATATTTCTGCAGGAGTCTGCCCGTGACCACCTTCACCGTGCCCCTGATTCTGTCGGATGCAAGCCCCGCGGCACTCGCCGCTACCGCGCAACGTCTGCGCGCCGAGCACGAGACGCGCTCCTTCGCCGAATGGCAGGTATTCTGCCGACAGCAACTGACACGCGACCATGCCGAATACCGCGCAGCCATCTTAGCCACCGATCAAGCCAGCCTACTCAAAGGGCTGGATATGCTGGCCCGCGGCCGAGCCTCGCGCCATCTGGTGCTGGGCCGCGCCGACCAGTTGCGGCAGCCGGTACTGGTGTTTCCAGGCCAAGGACCGCTATGGCCGCGGATGACGACCAGACTGAGCGCGACCCTGCCGAGCTACCAGCAGGCCCTGCACCGCCATGGCGATCTTATAGAGGCGCGTATTGGCTGGAATCCAGCACGGGCCCTCGCCGAGGGCGAGCGAATCGAGCGCCTCCTGCGAATCCAACCGCTGCAATTCGCGCTGGCCTGTAGCTTGGCAGAAACCTGGCAGGCCTTCGGGATCGAGCCCGCTGCCGTGATCGGTCACTCCGTGGGCGAGGCCGCCGCCGCCCACGTCGGCGGCTATCTGGACGAGGCCAGCGGTGCCGCGCTCACAGTGCTCTGGGGCGAGACGCTCACCGCCATCGAAGGCCAAGGCGGAATGCTGTCGGTAGCCGCAGCGCTGGACGACATCAAGCCCTTGCTGGACGACCAAGAAAGCCTCAGCGTCGCGGCCATCAACGCGCCGCGCAGTGTGACGTTGAGCGGCACCCTGATGGCCCTCGATGCTTTGCAGGCGCGACTCACCGACGCTGGCTTCTGGGCCTGGCGCGTACCTGGTGGTCAGGTGGCGGGCCATGGGCCGCAGGTGGAGCCGCTACGCGACGCCGTAACGTCGCGCGCCCCGGCCAAAGTCATGGACGGACAGATTCCCTACTATTCCTCGGTCAGCGGCGGGCGGCAAAACGGCGAGCATCTGGATGTGGACTATTGGTTCCGCGTACTCCGCGAAACCGTGCGCTTCCAGGATAGCCTGCAGGCGTTGATTGCCGATGGGCACCGCCTGTTCATCGAAGTGAGCCCGCATCCGGTGCTGACCTCGCTTATCGACGAAGCCTTACGTGGCGCTGGTGTCGTCGGCGGGGCCGTGGCTACCCTAGACCAGCGCAAGGATGATCGTGAAAGCCTGCTGCAGGCCATGGCACATGCCTTCGTGCACGGCGCCCCGGTGGACTGGTCGCAGGTGATCGAGCGGTTGCTGCCGGAAGGGTCGACGTCCGCGCAGCTGGCGCCCGGCGAGCCCACCGCCGCAACGGCAGGTGACGATACCCTCGCCGCGGCGAACCTCTCCCAACTCGGTGAGCCTGAACAGTGTCGGCTGCTGCTCAAGCTGCTGGCGCAGGAGATGGAAACGCTGATCGGCCAGCCATTTGCCAGCGAGACCCAGGCATTTCGCGACTGCGGCTTCACCTCGCTGCACGTGGTCGAATTTGCCCAGGCCGTGTCAGCCGCGGTCGGCGTCAGCCTGCCGGTGACCCTAGTATACGACCATCCCACCCCTCGCGCCGTCGTCACCTATCTGCGCGGCGTCCTCGGGCTGCAGTCACCGAGCCAGCGCCAGGCCGCACCCATCGTGACGGGCTCGCACCATGACGAGCCCATCGCCATCATCGGCATGAGCTGTCGTTATCCGGGTGGTGCCAACAGCCCGGAAGCGCTCTGGACGCTGTTGATGCAAGAGCGGGACGCGATCAGCGAGTACCCGACCGACCGCGGTTGGGACACCACCAAGCTCTACGATTCCGAGCCCGGACGGTTCGGCAAGATATCCACCCGCACCAGTGGTTTCCTGCATGATGCCTCGGCCTTCGATCCGGCCTTCTTCGGTATCTCGCCGCGTGAAGCCCTCACCTTGGAACCTCAGCAGCGCCTGTTGCTGGAGGTTTGCTGGGAGGCCCTGGAGCGTGCGGGAATAGACCCGGCCTCGTTGCATGGCTCCCTGACCGGGGTCTACGCCGGCATCATGGGGACGGAGTACGGCACCCAGATCCAGCACGCCTCGGAGGACGTGACCGGCTATGGCTACATGGGCACGGCCACCTGCGTAGCCGCGGGCCGGGTGTCCTACTGCCTAGGCCTGCAGGGACCGGCGCTGGCGATCGATACCGCCTGTTCGTCCTCGTTGGTGGCCATCCATACCGCCTGCGAAGCGCTGCGTAGCAACGACTGCCAGTTGGCCCTGGCCGGCGGGGTCACGGTCATGCCGACCCCCGGCGTGCTGATCGACTTTTCCCAGCAGCGGGTTCTGGCCCCTGACGGCCGCTGCAAGGCCTTCTCGGCGTCGGCCGATGGCGTTGGCCTGGGCGAAGGCGTGGGCATGCTGGTGCTCGAACGCCTCTCCCAGGCGCAAGCCAAGGGGCGCTTGATCCTCGGCGTCATCCGCGGCAGCGCCGTCAACCAGGACGGCGCCTCCAACGGCCTGACCGCGCCCAATGGCACCGCGCAACAGCAGGTCATTCGCCACGCCCTGGCCAATGCGGGTTTGCAGCCCGAGGACGTGGATGCCGTCGATGCCCACGGCACGGGCACCCGCCTTGGAGATCCCATCGAAGCCAATGCCCTGCTGGCCACCTATGGCCAGCGCCCGGCGGAGCGGCCGCTGCTGCTGGGCTCGATTAAGTCAAACACCGGCCATACCCAGGCCGCCGCCGGGGTCGCCAGCCTGATGAAGATGGTGATGGCCCTGCGCACAGGCACCCTGCCCCGCAGCCTGCACATCACCGCGCCCTCCACCGAGGTGGATTGGTCGACCGGTGCTATCGAGCTGCTCAGCGAACGACGCCCTTGGCCAAACGTAGCCGACCGGCCGCGCCGCGCCGGGATTTCCTCTTTCGGGGTCTCCGGCACCAATGCGCACCTGATTGTCGAAGAATACGTTGCCCCCGCGGCAACAAGCGCCTGCCAGGTGCCCGAGACCCAGGCTTCGTTGTGGCCGCTGGCAGCCAAGAGCACCGAAGCCCTGCGCGATGTTGCCGCACGCCTGCACGGCCATGTGCTCGAGCAAGCGCACCTGGCGCCGGACGATATCGGCTACACCCTAGGCGTCTCACGCAGCGGCTTCCCCTTCCGCGCCGCGCTGCGCGGCACCTCGCGCGAGGCACTCTTGGAAGCCTTGCATGCGCTAGCGAGCGGTACGGACCATCCGTGCCTGCTCCAGGGCGCGGCGCAGGTCCGGGGGCGCAAGCGGGTCTTCATCTTTCCCGGTCAGGGCTCCCAGTGGGCCGGCATGGGTATGGAGCTGTACGCCGCCTTCGCCGTCTATCGCCAAACCATCGACCAGGTCGAGACCGCGCTGCAGCCCTATGTCGACTGGTCGCTGGTCGCGGTGCTGCGTGGCGAGGAAGGTGCACCTTCGCTCGAGCGTATCGACGTGGTCCAGCCCGCCCTGTTCGCGGTGATGGTGGCCATCGCCCGCCTTTGGCAGTCGCTGGGCTGTACCCCGGACGCGGTGATTGGTCACTCGCAGGGCGAGATCGCCGCGGCCTATATCGCCGGGGCCCTGAAGCTGGAGGATGCGGTCAAGATCCTGGCCATCCGCTCGCAGCTGATGCTGGCCCAGGCCGGCACCGGCGCCATGGCTACCGTCGTCCTGCCGGAGCAGCAGGCCGCCGAACTGGCCGCGCGGGTGGACGCCTCGCTGACGCTGGCGGTCTTCAACAGTCCTAGCAGCACGGTGATCTCCGGCGCCACCAACGCCATCGCGCGGCTCCTGGAAACCTGCAAGCGAGAACGCATCGTCGCCAGGCGCGTCGCGGTCGACGTGGCGGGGCACTCCCCACAGATCGAAGTCCTGCGTCCCCAGTTGCTGGCGCGCTTCGCCGACCTGCGACCCCAGGCGACGCAGATCCCCTTCCACAGCACCGTCGCCGGACGCAATCCTGCCGTCTCCCTGGATGGCCGCCAGCTGGACGCGGGCTATTGGTGCGACAACCTCTGCCTGCCAGTGCGCTTCGCCGACACGGTCCAGGCGCTGAGCAGCGCAGGCGACGTCACCTTCATTGAATGCAGTCCCCATCCGGTCCTCTTGCCACCACTGGAAGAAACGATTGGCGACCAGACCAGCAGCCTCGGTTCGCTGCAACGCAACAAGCCTGCGGTCGATTGCCTTGTGGCAGGTATCTCGCAGCTCTACCTTGAGGGTCACTCGTTGAGCTGGCGGGCGCTGTATCCCCAGGGACGCATCGTCGAACTGCCCACCTATCCGTTCGATCACAAGCCGTTCTGGCTTACCGGACAAGGGCCGACCGATGTCACCGGTGCGGGCCAGCGAGCCACCCAGCACCCACTGCTGAGCGCGGCCGTGGATCTACCCGAGGGTGGCCTGCTGCTGACCGGCACCCTCGGACTTGGCGCCCATCCGTGGCTGGCAGATCACGCTGCGGCCGGCGTGGTACTGCTGCCCGGGACCGCCTACCTAGACATGCTGGTGTTTGCTGCGGCCCAGACCGACTGCACCCAGTTGCTGGAGTTGACGCTACAGGCACCCTTGGTGCTGGAGCAGCAGGGGCAGATCGACCTGTTGCTCACGGTGAGCCGAGCGGAAGCCGAAGGCCTGCGCCAGGCCAGCCTGTATGCGCGACGCCATGGCGATGCCACCGCCGGTTGGACCCTGCACGCCAATGCGCAGATGGTGCCGATGCCCCCCCAGATACTGATACCGCTCGACCAGGCCTGGCCACCGACGGCCGCCATCCCCTTGGACAGCGCCGCGCTCTATGAACGGCTCAGCGAGGCCGGCTACGAGTACGGCCTGGCCTTCCGCGGGCTCACCGCCGCTTGGCAGGACGGCGAACGGACCTACGTCGAGGTAAGCCTACCCGAGACCCTGCCCAGCGGCACCCACGTCCTGCACCCCGCCCTGCTGGATGCGGCCCTGCATCCCTTGGCACTGGCTGACGAAGAAGCCGCCGCGCCATTACGGCTGCCCTTCGCCTTCGCTGGCGTCAGCGTGACCGCGGATCGCCCGCGCCAGCTCCGCGCAGTGCTGCAGCGCACTCAGGCCGAGACCTATTCGATCAGCGCCTATGACGAGACGGGTAACTCCCTGTTGCACATCGCCGCGCTCCAGCTGCGCCCGGCCTCCCGCGACACCCTGCGAGATCTGGCCCGTGTCCAGCCCGCCCATGACCTGCTGCGGCTCACCTGGAGCCAGTTGTCGGCACGACCGCGCGTGCAGCGAGCCGTGACGCGCTGGGTACGGATAGGCACCGCCGAGCCAGGGCTCAGCAGCGCGCCGACCTATCCCTCTCTTACGGCTCTCGGCCAAGCGTTGGAGTCCAGCACCACACCACCCGATGTCCTGGTCTGGCACTTGCCCGAGGTGCAGGGCGCGAACAGCGCGCTGGCGACCCGCCAGCTATGCGTCGAGGTGATCGCCCAACTGCAGGTCTGGCTAGCCGAAGAGCGTCTGGCCGATACCCGGCTGCTGGTAGTGACCCGCAAGGCCAACGCGACGGTCGCCGGTGAAGCCGTCGATCCGGCTCATGCTGCCCTCTGGGGTTTGCTGCACAGCGCGCAGAACGAGAATCCGGGGCGCTTGTTGCTGCTGGACACCGAGGGCCCCTTGGCCGATCCGGCACCATTGCAGGCCGTGCTGGCCAGCGACCAGCGCCAGTTGGCTCTGCGGCGCGGCCAGCTGCTGGTTCCGCACCTGACCCGCAGCGGCCCGAACAGCGTTCTCACGCCGCCGCTGGGCGGTGGTGCCTGGCGGCTAGAGATCACGCGTGCAGGCAATCTCGACGACCTGGCGTTGCAACCGGAACACCAAGCCGAGGCTCCATTGGAAAACGGCCAGATACGCTTGGCAGTGCGCGCCGCCGGGGTCAATTTCTACGACGTGGTCTGTGCCCTAGGGCTGATTCCGCCGCAACACAAACTAGGGACGGAAGCCGCAGGTATCGTCACCGAAGTCGGCACGGGCGTCACCGACCTGCGGCCCGGCGATCGTGTTCTGGTAATGAGCGAAGGCGCCTTCGGCCCGCTGCTGGTCGCCAACCAGCGCGCGGCGCGCAAACTGCCCGCCGACTGGACCTTCGCCCAAGCCGCCGGCTTCCCGGTAGCCTTCCTGACCGCCTACTACAGCCTGGTCCGGCTCGCCCAGGTGCGTCCCGGTGACAAGGTGCTGATCCACGCGGCCGCAGGCGGCGTCGGCCAAGCGGCGATCCAGTTGGCGAAACATCTGGGCGCCGAGGTCTTCGCCACCGCCCACCCGGACAAATGGCCGATCCTGAAGGCCTTGGGCATCGCCCCGGATCATATCGCCACTTCGCGGGATCTGAGTTTCGCCGGCCGCTTCGGCGCCCTGCTTGGCGAAGCGGGGATGGATGTAGTGCTCAACTCCCTGACCGGCGAAGCGATCGACGTATCCTTGGCCTTGCTCGGTCGCGGCGGACGCTTCATCGAACTGGGCAAAACCGAGGTACGCGAGCCCGCCGCAGTCGCGCTTCAGTATCCCGGACGCCACTATCATTACCTAGATCGACCGGACCAGGATCCACAGGACACCGGGCGTATGCTCGACGAGCTGCTCGGCTTGGTGCACGACCGGATACTGACGCCCCTGCCGGTCACAGCCTTCGACCTGCGCGATGCTGTCCAGGCCCTGCGCTGGATGCAACAGGGGCGCCACACCGGCAAGGTGGTGCTGACCCTGCCGCGCACCCTAGACCCGGACGGCACGGTACTGATCACCGGCGGCACCGGCACCCTGGGTAGCCTGGCGGCACGCCATCTGGTCGCCACCGGGCAAGCCCGGCATCTGGTATTGGCCAGCCGCAGTGGCACCCAGGCGGACGGCGCCCTGGCGCTGCGCCAGGAGTTAGAGGCCGCGGGCGCCCAGGTCCGGCTGGCAGCCTGCGACCTAGCCGATCCCGAGTCCGTCGAACGCTTGCTCAACTCGCTGCCTGCCGAGCACCCGCTTACCGCCATCATCCATACCGCCGGGGTCCTAGCCGATGCCACCCTGCCCAACCTAGGCCCCGAGGAGCTGGAGCGGGTCTTCGTGCCCAAGGCGGACGCCGCCTGGATGCTGCATGAGCGCACCCGCCAGCTGGATCTGGCGGCGTTCGTCCTCTACTCTTCCAGCGCCGGCACACTGGGCAGTCCCGGCCAGGCCAACTATGCCGCGGCCAACCGCTTCCTCGATGCTCTGGCGCAGACGCGGCAGCGTCAGGGGCTGCCGGCGACCTCCCTGGCCTGGGGCTGGTGGCAGCCGGTCACCGGGCTCTCCAGCCGCCTCACGGCGGCGGATAATGCGCGGATCGCCCGCACGGGCTTTGCGCCCATCACCCCCGAGCATGGTCACGCGCTGCTCGACACGGCGATCGCCGCGCCCCAAGCATTCTTCGTCGCGGCACCGCTCAATCCGCAGACGCTACGCAAGAATGCCCAGGCGGGTACCTTGCACCCACTGTTCGAGCGTCTGGGGGGGGGCAGCCCCGGCGCGCGGGGCAGCGAGGGTCCGGCAAAGGTGCAGGACCTGCGCCAGCTACTGGCCGGACTTGACCCTCAAGCCCGAACCAAGCAGTTGCAGACCGTCATCGCGACCCAGGTCGCCGCCATCTTGGGCCTGGACGGTCCGGGCCAGGTGCTACCGGAGGCGACCTTCAAGGAGAGTGGCATCGATTCGCTGATGGCGCTCGAGCTGCGCAACCGGTTGGCTACCGCCGCGGGGCTAAGGCTAGCGGCGACCCTTACCTACGATCAGCCGACACCGGCCGCCTTGGCGGCCTACCTGAACGACGCCTTGTTCCCCGACGGCGGTGCCCCCGACGCGGACACCGCGGCGATAGACGAGCCCAAGGTGCGAGCGCTGCTCGCCAGCCTGTCGCTGAGCGCCTTGCGGGAAGCCGATCTACTCGCCCCGATGCTGCAGCTTGCCCTGCATCCCTCCGGCACGGCGCCGCCCCAAGCCACCGACCTCGCGACGGCAAGCGCGGACGAGCTCGTTGCCCTCGCCCTGCGAACCCAGGAGTAAGCGCCATGACCGAGACCAGGAACACCGACAGCGAGCGGCTGACCGAAGCCCTGCGGGCTAGTCTGATGGCCAACGAAACGCTCAAGCGGCAGAACCACGAGCTGCAGGCCGCCGCCCAAGAACCCATCGCCATCGTCGCCATGGGCTGCCGGTTGCCCGGTGGCCTGGCTTCACCGGAGGCGCTGTGGCGCCTCGTCGAAGCGGGAGAGGCCTTGAGCAGCGCCTTGCCGAGCGACCGGGGCTGGCAGCTAGACAGCCTGTTCCCCGCAGACTCGCCGCTCCGCGAACGCGTCGCCGGCTGGCGGGGTGGTTTTCTCGACGAGGTCGCCGGCTTCGACGCCGCCTTCTTTCGCATTTCCGACCGTGAGGCCCTGGCGATGGACCCCCAGCAGCGACTCCTGCTGGAGGTCAGTTGGGAGGTGCTGGAACGGGCCGGAATCGTGCCCGCCACCCTCAAAAACAGCGCCACCGGCGTGTTTCTCGGCGCGACTCAGAACGGCTATCTCGCCGACTTGCAACGGCGTAACCCGGCTGCCGACGGCTATCGCTTGCAGGGCGGACTCAGCAGTATCATCTCGGGACGCATCGCCTTTGTCCTCGGCCTGCGCGGCCCGGCGATGACGGTCGATACCGCCTGCTCCGCTTCCCTTACCGCCATCCATCTGGCGGTCCAGTCGCTACGCAGCCACGAGTGCTCGCTGGCGCTGGCCGGCGGGGTGACCGTCATGGCCACGCCCGAGGTCTTCGCCGAATTCACCAGGCAGAACGGCTTGGCCGCCGATGGCTACTGCAAGGCCTTCGCCGAACAGGCCGACGGCACCTGCTTCGCCGAGGGTGCCGGCGTGCTGCTGTTGGAGCGGCTCGCCGACGCCCAGCGCGCCGGTCATCCGGTGCTGGCGGTGATCCGCGGCACCGCCATCAACCAGGACGGCGCCAGTAACGGCCTGACCGCACCGAGTGGCCCGGCCCAAGAGCAGGTGATCCAGCTGGCGCTACAGAATGCGCGGTTACGCTCGCTCGACATCGACGTGGTCGAGGCGCACGGTACCGGTACCGCACTGGGCGATCCCATCGAAGCCGGCGCGCTGATCAACACCTATGGGCGCGGACGCCCGCCGGAGCGGCCACTCTGGCTGGGCTCGCTCAAGAGCAACATCGGGCACACCCAGTTGGCGGCGGGTGTCGCCAGCGTCATCAAGATGGTGATGGCGCTGAACCAGGGCGTGCTCCCCAAGACCCTGCACGCCCAGGAGCCCTCCCGCAAGATCGATTGGTCGGAGCAGACCGTGCGCCTGCTCCACAGGGCGCGTCCTTGGCCCGAGACCGACCAGCCCCGGCGGGCCGGCGTGTCGTCGTTCGGCTTCTCCGGTACCAATGCCCACTTGATCCTCGAACAGGCGCCGCCGGCCACGCAGGTTGCCTGTCACCCGACCGTCGCCGAGTTGGAAGGGCTGCCAGCCATCAGTTTCCCGCTGTCGGCCGCCTGTGCGGAAGGCTTGCGGGCCCAGGCGCGCCAGACCATCGCCCTGCTCGAAGACCCGGCAACCGACCTGGCCGCGCTCAATGCGTCGCTGGCCATGCAGCGCAGCGCCCTCGATCATCGCGCGGTGATTCTGGCCGCCCAGCGCGAAGACGCCCTGATGCAACTCCGCGCGCTCGCCGAAGGCCGGCATGTCCCGGGCTTGATCCAGGGCCAGCGCTCGCCAAGCGGCACGACCGCCTTTCTGTTTTCCGGCCAGGGCGCGCAATGGCCGAGCATGGGGCGTCATCTGTACCGCATCTGTCCGCCGTTCGCCGCAGCGCTGGACGAGGTCTGCGCCGCCCTCGACCCCTTGCTGACGCAGCCGCTCAAGAACGTCATGTTCGCCGACAAGGGCAGCGACCGCGCCGCGCTGCTGGATCGCACCGACTTCATCCAGCCAGCCTTGTTTGCCTTTGAGGTGTCCCTATACCGGATGCTGCGGCATTTCGGAATCGTCCCCGACGTGCTGCTGGGCCATTCCATTGGCGAAATCGCCGCGGCCCATGTCGCTGGCGTCTTCGCGCTGGCCGATGCCGCCCGCTTCGTCGCCGTGCGTGGCCGCCTCATGCAAGCTATCACCCACGAGGGCGCGATGGTCGCCATCGAAGCGAGCGAGCAGGACGTCAGTGCCACCTTGGCCGGACTCGAACAGAGCGTCGCCATCGCCGCGGTGAACGCGCCGACGGCCGTGGTGATCTCCGGCGATCGCAGTGCGGTCGAGCGCCTGGCCGCGGACTGGCAGCAACGGGGGCATCGCACCCAGATGTTACGGGTCAGCCATGCCTTCCATTCGCCGCACCTTGACGGCATCCTTGCCGAACTGCGCCAAACCTTGGCAGGGCTCAGCTTCCACGCCCCCACCCTGCCCATCGTCTCGACCGTCACCGGTACGCCGCTGACCGCCGAGCAGGCACGCTCGCCCGATTACTGGGCCGAACAGGCCCGCCAACCGGTACGCTTCGCCGCTGCGCTGTGCTGGCTGCTGGAGCATCGCCTGACCACGGCCGTGGAAATCGGGCCGGATGCTGTCCTCACGGCGCTCGGCCGGACCAACGCGAGCCACCATCCCAACGGTGATACGGCGGCGCAGTGGATCGCCCCCCAGCGTCGCGACAAGGACGATCCTCGCCCGCTGTTCGCAGCGCTCGCCCAGCTGTACACCCGGGGCGCCGCGCTGGACTGGCGCCGACTGCTGCCGCCCGCCCCCACCTTGGCCTTGCCCACCTATCCTTTCCAACACCGGCACTATTGGTTGCAGCCGCGCTCCGGCGCAACCGGCCATGCGGGCAACATGCCCGGCCTGCTAGCTCTGGAGCATCCACTGCTGGCGCACGGGCTCGAACGCGCCGATGGCCAGGGCTGGGTTTTCTGGGGGCAACTGGATGGTTCCTGCCAGCCCTGGTTGCTGGAACATCGCGTCGGTGGGCTGGCGTACGGTGCCGGCGCCATGACCGCAGAGTGCATCCTGACAATAGGCAACCGGCTGGGTTGTCCGCTGCTCCAGGACCTGACACTGCAACGCCTGGTGCCCTTGCAGGAGCAGGGTGCGGTCGATATCCAGATTCACCTCGACGTACCCGACGCCCAGGGTGTACGTAACGTCGCGGCCTACTATCGCCCGGCGGAGCCAGATGCCACGGGTGGCTGGCAGCACTTCGCAAGTTGCCAGCTGTTGCCCGACCCTACCGAGCCACCGCTCTGGTCTGACCTGCAGACCGCCGTCTGGCCGCCAGCCCACGCCGAGCCGACGGCCTTCGCTGACCTCTATGTGCGCTTGGCCGAACAGGGCGTTGAACTGGAAGGCTCCTTCCGGCGGATCGTCCGCGCCTGGCAGAGCCCCGAAGGCATCTACGTCGAAGCGGAGCGTGCCCATAGCGAGCCAGGCCCGACTTTCACCCTGCACCCGACGCTGTTGGACGCGGGCCTGCAATCTGGCCTGCTGGTCGAGGGTGCGGCGCCTCCCGCCGCAGCACCACGCCTGCTGTTCTCCATGAGTGGCATGCGCCTGTACCAAGCCGGTGCCACGCAGCTACGTGGCCTGCTCCAACTCAAGGCGCGGCCCACCTCGCCGACCGCGCCCCGCGACTACCGTATGCGCCTGGCGGACTACCAAGGCCGGGCCGTCGTCACCCTGGAATCCATGGTGCTGAAGTCGGCCAGTACAGGCACCCTGCCACACCGCCTCGTCGGCTACCGGGTACTGTGGCGCGAGGTATCGCCCGACCCCATGGCTGACCCGCCCGAAGCGCTCTGGCTGGGCGCTGGGGACGACCTGCCGAGCGATTGCGCCAGTGCTGCCTACCAGCACCTGGCCGACGCGATCACCACCCTGGCAACGACGCCCCCCGGCACGGCGCTCGTCCTTGTACCGCCGGTACCCCCGGCTACGCCGGCCGCGGCGAACCGCGCCCTGCAAGATCTGGCGGCCACGCTACGCGAGTGGCTGGAAGATGAGCGGACGGCAAGGCATCCGTTGCTGGTGGCAACCCGCCGGGCGGTGGCCACCGCCGATGACGAAGACGTGCCCAACCTGTCCCAGGCGGCGCTCTGGGGACTCGTGCGCACCGCTCAGGAGGAACACCCCGGCCGCATGCTGCTGCTGGACCTGGATACCGCCCCCGCTACCCCGCGTGACTTCGCGCGCGCCCTGGCAGCCGCACAGGGCGACGAGCCGCAATTGGCCTGGCGCCAAGGGCGTCTGTTGGCACCGCGACTGGTCCGCTCCAGCGCCGTGGCGCCGGCAACCGAGCAACAGTCGGACGTCGCGCTCGATCCGGGGGGCATCGTGCTGATCACCGGGGGCACCGGCACTCTGGGTCGGGCTCTCGCGCGTCATCTGGTCGCCAAGCACGGCGTACGTCACCTGCTCCTGGTGAGTCGTAGTGGTGCCGCCGCGCCCGAGGCCACCGCCTTGGTGGAAGAGCTGGCCGAACAGGGGACCGCCACCACGGTCGCCGCCTGCGATGTCGCCGACCCGCAGGCCCTTGCGCAGTTGTTGGACGGGCTGCCCGCACGGCATCCACTGACCGCCGTCTTCCATGTCGCTGGCGTCGTCGATCCGGCGCCCCTGTTGCAACTCACCCCCGCGCAGCTCGAAGCGGTGGTGAGGCCCAAACTGGACGCGGCCTGGCAACTCCACCGGCAGACCCGCCAGCGAAAGCTGGCTGCCTTCGTTCTCTATTCCTCGGCTGCCGGCCTGCTGCCCCAGCCGGGCCAGAGCCACTATGCCGCTGCCAACACCTTCCTCGATGCCCTCGCCCACTATCGTCGCCACTTGGGCTTGCCAGCCGTTGCCCTGGCCTGGGGCCTGTGGGCCGAGCGCTCGGCCATGGGTGAACGAATGGCCGCCGCGGGTATCCAGGAACTGCTCGACCGAGGTCAGTTGCCCATCGCCCTGGAGGATGGCCTGAGCCAAGTGGATATGGCGCTGACCGGGTCCCTGCCGCCCCTCGCGATTCCTGCACGCCTGGACCTGCCTGCACTCCGCCGCCATGGACCCCAGGCGCTGCTGCGCGAATTGCTCGCCGAAGGCAGCGGGCAGACGGCAAGCCAAGGCTCCGAAGCCTTGGCGAAACTAGCTCCCACCGAGCGGCGGACACGCCTGCTGGCGGTGATTGCCCAAGGGGTCGGTGAGGTGCTTGAGCATCCCGATCCAGCGGCGATACCTGGAGATACCGAGTTCCTTGTCCTGGGTTTCGATTCCCTCACGGCCGTCGAGTTGTGCAGTTGGCTGGCGGCCACCACCGGCATCCGCTTGCCGTCCACGGCCGTGTTCGACCATCCGACCCTCAGCGCCTTGGCCGACCACCTGAGCGCCTGCCTGGACCAACCGGAGCGCGCCCCAGCGCCAACCATCGCGACAGTGGGCATGCTTTTCGAAGAATTGCGCGAGGCTATGCGGCAGGGGCGTCTGGCACAGGGGCTGGAGCGATTGGCGCAATTCGCGGCCAAACGTCCTACGTTTGGCCCGGATGCCGCCGAAGGGCACGCGCCCGCGCCCAGCTGGTCGCGCCAAGAGCGTGACCGGCCACTGCTCATCTGCCTGAACTCCTTCCTGCCCGCAAGGGCCAATCTCACCTATCAGCGCTTGAGCCGCGAACTCAAAGGCCACTATGACATGGCCACCTTGCCCCTGCCTGGCTACGATAACGGGCCGTTGCCGGCCTCCGCCGAAGCTGTTGCAGTGGCGCTCGCGCACGCCGTCGAAGCCTGCGCTGCCGGTCGCCCCTTCACGCTGCTCGGCTTTTCCACCGGCGGACTGGTCGCCTATGCAGTCGCCGAGCTCCTGCAACAGCGCGGCATCCACCCCGCGGCCCTCTGCCTGATCGACACCTACCCGCCGGCCGCCATGCGTTCGGCGGTCCTGAAGGAAGTCCTGAGCGATTGGTTGGAAAGCCGCAGCGACTTCTGGTCGACAGACGACGACGGCCTGAGCGCCATGGCCTATTACCTGGAGCTCTTTGGCCGCTGGAGCCCCCTGCCGCTGGAGGCTCCGGTCCTGCTGCTGCAGGCGGAGCAGGCCTCCGCAGCGGGCGCCAGCGACACCTGGCCGCAACTCTGGCCACGCCTGACGCAGGTGGTGAAGACGTCTGGACGGCATTTCGCCCTGCTCAGCGATGAGGTGCAGCAAACCGCACAGCACCTCATCCAGGTGCTGGCGGACTACAGCGGAGCGGCGTCATGACCTCGGAGAACTTCCACTATGTCCTGGATCGGTCGCCACTCTTCCAGAGCCTGGGCCTGAGCGTCGTTACCCTGAGCGCCGACAGCGTCTGCCTAGCCATCGCAGAGTCGTGCCCGACCCATGGTGGCGCTTTCGGAGACATGACCCTGCCTAGCATCAATGGTGCCGTGCTTTGCGCTGCCTTGGAGGCCGCCATTGGTCTCGGCGGTCATGCCGCCCTCGGTCACACGCCTGCGGGCGTCATCGAGTTGTCGGTGAAGCTGCTGCGCCAGGTACGTCACCTCCCCTGCTACATCACGACACGGCTCGATCGCCAGGCACCGGGCCTGACATTCGTTTCCGCGGTCCTGACCAACTCGCGAGGGACGCCTTGCGCCACGGCCTCCGGCATCGTGGTCGCCACCAGGGGGGCGACCGAACGAGGCCTCCCTCTCGACTAGCCCCGGATCGGCCTTACCGATTCTCAACCTAAAAACCAGTAGGAAGCCCATGAATCAAGCACTGACTGAAACCATGCAGGCCTTTCTGATCCGCCCCGAGCGCTATGGAGAACCGCAGCAGGCCATCCAGCTCGAACAGGTCCGGATCCCCACCCTGGGTCCGCACCAGGTCCTCATCGAAGTGATGGCAGCCGGACTCAACTACAACAACGTCTGGGCCGCCCAGGGTAAGCCGGTGGACATCATCGCCGCGAGGCGCAAGCGGAACCGTGACGCCGAACCCTTCCACATCGGCGGCTCGGAAGCCTCCGGTTACGTGAAAGCCGTGGGCGACGCTGTCACCCACGTCAAGGTGGGCGATACCGTGGTGGTGTCCTGCTCGGTCTACGACGCCACGGCCATAGAATCGCGCGTCGCCCCCGACCCCATGTTCTGCAGCAACCAAGAAATCTACGGCTACGAGACCAGCTACGGTTCCTTCGCCGAATACACCCTCGTCGAAGACTACCAATGTTTCCCAAAACCAAAGTTCCTGAGCTGGGAGGAAAGCGCCACCCTGATGCTCAATGGTCCGACCGCCTACAAGCAGCTCACACATTGGGCACCCAATACCGTCAAGCCTGGCGACGCAGTCCTGATCTGGGGCGCGGCAGGTGGCCTGGGCTCTATGTCGATCCAGTTGACCCGCGCGCTCGGGGGGCTGCCGGTGGCCGTGGTGTCCAGTCCAGAAAGGGGCCGCTACGCCTGCGAACTCGGCGCCGTGGGGTACTTGCTCAGAACCGACTATCCGCACCTGGGACGTCTGCCGGACTTGAACTCCGACGCTCACAGCGCCTGGACCAAAAGCTTCGCGAGTTTCCGTCGCGACTTCTTCATGACGCTGGGGAAAAAGGAGCTGCCCAAGGTGGTGATCGAGCACTCCGGCCAAGCCACCTTCCCCACCTCGCTGCAGATATGCGACCGCTCCGGCATGGTGGTCATCGTGGGTGGCACGTCCGGCTACAACTGCGACTTCGATGTCCGCCACCTGTGGATGCACCAGAAGCGCATCCAGGGCTCCCACTACGCCAACATCCGCGAGTGCCAGGAATTCCTGCAACTTGTCGAACAACGCCGGGTAGTGCCGACCCTGAACACCCTCTATCGCTTCGAGGAAACACCCAGGGCGCACCAGGCGCTACTGAGTGGCGAAGTCGTAGGCAATGCTGCTGTGCTGGTCAAGGCCGAGCTACCCGGCCTCGGGGTCGGTTGTTGACTGGCTGCCGGCTCGACGCGCGACCTCCTACTCCCTCTTGCTTTGAGACCTAGTCATGTCCTCAACCAATGACCACACTTGGCTGGTACGGGCCAGCCGCGAGCAACGACCGCGCACCCTCTATGCCTTTCCCTATGCCGGTGGCGACGCCCAGGCATACTTAGGCTGGGCGAGCCGGCTCGATGCCTCCATCGAGTGGATCACTCTGGAACTGCCAGGCCGAGGGCGCTGCCCCGCAACGTCCTATGCCGACATCCAGGAATTCGTCCAGGCGCTGGTGCCGCTTTTCGCCGACTGCCAGAAACCCTTCGCTTTCTTCGGCCATAGCTTCGGGGCCCTGCTGTCCTTCCTGATATGCCGAGCCTTGGCAGAGCGGCAGCTACCCTTGCCACGCGGCTTGATCCTGTCTGGCTGCAAGGCCCCCGCCTGCTTCGAACCGGTAGCGCAGCCAGCACTTTCCGACGTTGATACAATTGCCCTCATCCGCGCCTACGGTGGTACGCCCGAAGTGGTCCTGAGCAACCGGGCGCTGATGAGTTTTTTCCTCCCGACCATCAAGGCGGACCTGACCCTAGTTCGCAGCTATCGCTGGCAGCCGCAACCCCGCCTGCCGATCCCCCTCTTGATCTTGAGCGGTCGCCAAGACTCCACCCATGGTCCCGACGTCGCCCATGGTTGGCGCGACGTAACCTCTGGTGAAACCACCTTCCAAGCCTTCGAGGGCGGCCATTTCTTTATCAAGGACCATCATTACGACGTACTACAGATCATGAATCAATTCTTGCTAAAAACCTTATAAAGCCAGCCACTACACAGGCATTCTTGGACGATTGAGACTTTTAAGGGAAACTCTGAAAAAGACTTCCTAATTTGGCAAAATCTGCGGACACTAGCCGCCGAGCTTTTCGATGATGAAAAAGATGACCTTCGCCGACGCCGAATACGCCGGCAAGCGCAAGCAGACCCGTAAGGAATTGTTCCTGATCGAGATGGATCAGGTGGTGCCCTGGAAAGGTTTGATTGCCCTGATTGAGCCCTATTATCCAAAAGGAGAAGGTGGCCGTCCCGCCTACCCACTGATGGCGATGCTGCGTGTTCATCTGATGCAGAACTGGTTCGGCTACAGCGATCCGGCGATGGAAGAAGCGCTGTATGAGACGACCATCCTGCGTCAGTTTTCAGGCCTGAGCCTGGAGCGCATTCCAGACGAAACCACCATTCTCAACTTCCGTCGTCTGCTGGAAAAGCACGAGTTGGCGACTGGAATTCTCGGCGTAATTAATGGTTATCTGGGCGACCGTGGCTTGTCGTTGCGTCAAGGCACCATCGTCGATGCCACGCTGATTCACGCGCCCAGTTCGACCAAGAACAAAGATGGCAATCGCGACCCTGAGATGCATCAAACCAAGAAAGGTAACCAGTACTATTTCGGCGCCAAGGCTCACATCGGCGCCGACTACGAGTCAGGCCTGGTGCACAGCGTGGTAGTAACAGCGGCCAATGTGGCAGACGTTACGCAGGTTGCCAAACTGCTGCACGGCGAGGAAAACGTAGTCTGCGCCGACGCAGGTTACACCGGGGTCGAGAAGCGCGAAGAACATGCTGGGCGCAAGGTCATTTGGCAGATTGCCGCCCGCCGCAGCACTTACAAAAAGCACGGAAAACGCAGTGTTTTGTACAAGGCGATCCGCAAAATCGAGAAGGCCAAGGCCCAGGTTCGCGCCAAGGTCGAGCATCCGTTTCGGGTAATCAAACGCCAGTTTGGCTATGAAAAAGTGCGCTTTCGGGGCTTGGCCAAGAACACCGCGCAGATAGTGACGTTGTTCGCCCTGTCAAACTTGTGGATGGCCCGCCGACATTTGTTGGCGAGCGCAGGAGAGGGTGCGCGTGTAATGCAGGAAATGGTTACTGCAAAGGGCTTTGCAGCGGCCGAAAGAGCCGAAAAACGAAGAGAATTGAGCAAATTCCGACATGCATCGTTTTTTGAAAAGTGCTGAGGACTCGGTAGCCGGAAAACATCCGGCTACTTCAGACCTTCCCTAGAAATACTCTTTATATAAGGTATACGTAGTTCATGCCGAGCTCTTCGATCTTGCTCATTGATGATCACGCCTTGTTTCGTTCAAGCGTGGCCCTGATGTTGGAAATGAGGCTGCCACGGACGACGGTCAGCGAAGCAAGTAGGATCGAGCAGGCGCTTGCTCAGGCGTTGCCGGCACCCGATCTCATCCTCCTCGATGTGCAGCTGGAAAGTACTAACGGCCTGGAAGGCATTGCCTTGTTGCAAGAGCGCTGGCCCTTGGCGAGGGTGGTGATCGTGTCCGCCTTCGACCGGGATGCGATCGTGCGCGAGGCGATCCAGCGCGGTGCGGTGGAGTTTCACTCTAAGGCAGAATGTCCAGAGCACCTGCTACAGCGGATCCAGGCGCTGCTCTCCGGAGAGCCTCCCGAACCGAGGACTATCGCCGCCACCCCGTTGCCGCTCACTTCACGCCAGCGCCAGGTGCTCGGGTTGCTGTGCCGGGGATTGACGAACAAGGAGATCGCTTTGCAGCTCTGGCGCTCGGAGCACACGGTCCGCAGCCATGTCCAGGCGATACTGACTATCCTCCAGACGTCCTGCCGTACGGAGGCGGCCGATGCCGCGCGCCGCCTAGGACTCGTCCTGTGAGGCACGACGCTCGCTCATACAAGGAGGCCCTGCGACTCATTCTGGTCGAACTCACCCAGTCGCTGGTCAAGACTACCCTGCTCGCTACCAGCTTGATCCTGACCTTCAGCCTGCTCGACGGCTTTCAGGCCCGCGTGTCTTGGTCAGCCCTCGCGCAACTGAGCGGCGACTGGGACCTTAACGCCATCCAAACGCAATTGTTGCTTTGGTATGTCGCCGTCGTGAGTCTTAGGGTGGGCCAAGTCATCTATGCGCGCCAGGTATTGCGACTCGACCTGGACGCTGGCCGAGTGCAGCCAGTGACTCGGGTCCTGATGCTGGCCGGTATCTTGGAAAGCGTCGTCTGGGTAATGCTGTGCGAAATTGCCCTCCAACAGGCGTTTCCTACACCCGTCATCGGCTTGCTGTTGGTGCTGTTCGCCACGCTCGGCAATGTCAAGGTGTCGCTGAATTGTGCCGTGCCCAGTCTTTATCTGGGACGCATCCTGCTGCCGGTGGCACTGATCACTATGTGGTTTCTGCGCGTTGGTGATGACCTGCACAGAATCCTGGGGAGCGCCGTGCTGCTTTACGGCTTGGGGCTCTGCCGATTGGCGCACTCGGGTCGGCAGCGCCTAGTGAAGCAATTGAAAAGGCAATTGCTGCTGGATGAGACCACCAAGCGGGCACGCCGTGACCTGCAGCAGCTCCGCATCGCCTTGCAACGGGCGCGGCAGTCGAATACGGCGCGCTGTCAGTTGCTGGCTGGAGCTAGCCATGACCTGCACCAGCCCCTGCAGGCTCAGGGATTTTTTCTGGCAGCCTTGGCCGGCAGTCCGCTCGATTCCCAACAGCGGCAATTGCTGGCCAGGGCCCGAACGGCCGTCAAGACTACTACCGACATGCTAAATACCTTACTGGAACTATCACGCATCGAACTGGGTGCCTTGCAGCCGACATTGCACGTTTTTGCCCTGCAGCCACTGCTGGATAAACTGGAAATGGAGCTTGCGCCCCTCGCCAACGGCAAGGGCCTCAGCTACCGCACGCTGGACACGGAGCTATTGTCTCTATCCGATCCAACCTTGCTGGAGCTGATACTGCGAAATCTTATCGGCAATGCGATCCGCTACACCCTGAGGGGCGGCGTCCTGATCGCTTGCCAGCGGTGCCATGGCTACCTCCAGATCGAGGTCGTCGACACCGGCGTCGGTATCGCTCTCCAGCACCAGCAGGAAATCTTTCGCGACTTTCACCAACTCGATCATCCGACCCGGAACAACCACGAAGGGCTAGGTCTGGGGCTTGCCATCGTTGCTAGGTTGGCTCGCCTATTAGGCCATCCATTGACCTTGGCTTCCCGAGAGGGGCACGGCAGCACTTTTCGGGTGCATCTTCCCCTGGTCAGGCCGGTGAGAGCTGATGGTGAGACGGTCATTGTGCCCAATACATCCAGACCGAGCGAGAGTCTTGAATGCCGGTGCCGTTTTAGCGCATTTCAACCAAAGCCTGGCGCGGCGCGGCATCGTAGAGTGAGCGACAACGGAGTGGTGATGAGGGGCGCCCGTTGGGAGGAGCCACCGGAGAGCAGCGCCTAGATCCGCTGTAGCAGGTGCTCTGGACATTCTGTCTTAGAGTGAAACTCCACCGTACCGCGCTGGATCGCCTCGCACACTGATCCCGGTCGAAGGCGGACACGATCACCACTCTCGCCGAGGACCAGCGCTCTTGCAGCAAGGCGATGCCTTCCAGGCCGTTAGTACCTTTCATTTGCAAATCGAGCAAGATGAGATCGGGGGCCGGCACGCCTGGGCAGACGCCTCCTCGATCCTGCTGGCTTCGCTGACCGTCGTCCGTGGCAGCCTCATTTCCAACATCAGGGCCACGCTGGAACGGAACAAGGCGTGATCATCGATGAGCAAGCTCGAAGAGCTCGGCATGGACTACGTATACCTCCAGTAAAGCGTATCCCCGGGGCGCTTTTGGTCAAAATGGACGATGGGCGCTCGCGCGGTACGCCTTTAAAGTCGGTTCGTGGTCCAGCGTGGGCCATCTCCCTGAGCGAGCAGATGGCTTTCGGCGTGAAGCTTACCGATGTGCCGGGGAACCGGCTCCCTTATTGACGACGAGGCATGTAAACCATGAGCTCAGCAAAACTCGATCAGATCTTCGAGGCCATTTTTCAGCGTCCGGTGGGAAATGACGAAGATATCTTCGACCTGGGTGCCAATTCTCTTACCGCTATCCAGTTGATTGGTCAGGTCAACGAGGCGTTTGGCGCCAACATCAATATGGAGCAGTTCTTCTTGACGCCCTGCAAGCAAACGGTGCTTGCGCAGTTGCAAGTCGCCCCTGCGGCGGATAAAGCCTGAGAGGGTTGCCATGCACAGCCTGTTCACACTAAACCTGGACCTAGAGCGAGCCGGCAAGGTGATCTGTGCCCAGAGCTTGCCGTTCGACACTGCCCGGGAAACCCTCCTATTGTTATCGCCCGTGGGCACCCAGTGCTGCTACATGAAGAACGCTGCACTATTTCTGATCAGCCATTTCAATCTGATAATCCTGGAAAGCGACACCTGGCTGGCGTACGCCAACGAAGCCGGGGTCAATCCCGAAGAAGGCGTTGCGGACTTCATCCGCCAGTTCAATGCAGCGCTGCCAGAACCCGTGCGTGTAGATGCACTGGTGGGCTATTGCTCCTCAGCGCCTTTGGCACTCTTGGCAGCCAACCAAGGTGCTTGTCGCACCTTGCTACTGCTTAATGGCGCGTACTTTCTCAAAGACGACGGGGTGATCAAGAGCCAATACGAGCGCGACGTGGAGCGCATGATGCAGTCCATTCCCCAAGGCAATTGCGCCCAAGTCTACGAAGCCGTGAGTCTGTTGCACACCCAAAGCACCTATACCCCGAGTGACTATCGCTACCAGCAGGTTCGCCCTCTGCGAGAACTGTCTGCGTTCCGCCAGTACCTTACGTTCCTCAACAACCTGGCGAGCTTGGAATTGGTCAGAATTGCGCAGGCCGTAAAGACCCCCACGCTGGTGTGGTGCGGCAGCCAGGACCGTTATACCGACACCGCATCTTCCCGGTACATCGCCCAGCTGCTGCCTCACAGTGAACTGGTGGAAGATCCTGATGGCCAGCATCACGATTTTGTCGATGGCCACGAACGTTTGTACCTGACGATGACCCGTTTTCTGACCCGTCACAAGCAGAGGGCCATTCAATGACCTCCTACCATTCACATCCTCCCAAAGCCTACCGCCGATTTGAGTCGGTCTGCACGCAAGCGCCAAACGCAATTGCGGTGGTGCACGAAGGAAAACCAGTCACTTATCAACAGCTCCAGACGCAGGTGTTGGAACGTAGCGAAGCACTGATACGTCAAGGCCTGGCAGACCATCCTTACATGCCGCTGATGGCCAACCGGTGCCTTGAGTATCTGATAACGATGCTGGCCTGCTGCAAACTGGGAATTACCTACGTCTCCATCGAGCCAAGCACGCCAAGCAAACGCCTGATCGCCGTGCTGGAACAATTGGGCTGCAATCATTTGCTATTGCTCGGTCAGCCAACGGACTTGCGCCCTGACCCAACGCTAACATGCTTTCGCCTGGACGACTGCGGCACTCTGTGCTCCGACGGCCCTGCCCTACGCCAGCCTATCCGACGGCGTCTGGATGATGCTTCGGTGATAACCGTGATGTTTACCTCTGGCACTACCGGCGTCCCCAAAGGTGTACGCATCAGCCAAGACGGGTTGCTGAATCTAGTAGACAACGTACAGCAACAGGTCCAAGGCAAGCCCCGCAGCTACGTACATCACTCGTCCATCGGCTTCGATGCTGCATTGTTTGAAGTGTGGGTACCGCTGCTGACAGGCGCCTGCGTCACCCTGCAACCTAGCGAGTTCAATATAGATGCACTGGATCACTGCGTACGCGCGGCCAGCTGCGATGTGCTGTTACTGACCACCTCACTGTTCCACCTGGTGGCGCAACACCGCCTTTCAATGCTCGAGGCTGTGCGCGTGCTCTATGTCGGCGGTGAAGTACTTAAACCGGTGCATGCCCGCGCGCTGCTGTTGGCCAATCCTCGCATTACCCTGGTGAATGGCTACGGCCCGACCGAGAATACAGTGTTCTCCACTTGGTACAGTTTGAACAAGCCTGAGGACGCCGAGCGAGACGTAATTCCTATCGGGCAGTTCCTACACCAGGTGCACGGCAAAATCGTCGATGCCAAACTGCAAGAGGTGGAGGTCGGCACGCCCGGCGAGTTGCTGCTCACAGGTGCGAATCTAGCCCTAGGTTACCTCGACGAAGCTTTGACCCCAACCCGCTTTCTACAACTGCCGGAAGGCACCTATTACCGGACCGGCGACTATGTCATCCAAGATGAGCACGGCATGCTTTTCTACCAAGGCCGCATTGACGAACAGGTAAAAATCAAAGGCTTCCGGGTGGAGATCGCCGAGGTCGAACATGCGCTGACCCAACTGCCTAGCGTCGCCCAGGCTGTGGTGCAGGCGCATGTCATGAACGATTTGGAAAACAGCCTACACGCTTTCATCGTGTTCCGGCATGGCTCGCCAACTATCGAAGAAAGCAAGCTCATGAGCCTATTGGGCGACCGGCTTCCTCATTACATGGTACCGAGGCGGATCCACTACCTGGCGGAACTTCCGCTGACGGCCAATGGCAAAGTCGACAAGCGTTCCTTACAGCCGCCGGAGAAAGCAGCGGTGGTGTCCCCTCAGGCCGGTTCGGCAGTGCTAGAGATCTGGTCCGGCATCCTCGGCACCCGCAACCTGCAGTTGGAACACTCAATTTACGGCTATGGCGCCTCATCTTTGAGCGTGGTCATGGCCCATAGCCGCATCAACGAAATACTTGGCAGAACGACCCCTTTCGACGAAGTCGCCAGGCTGAGCACCTTTCAAGAGTGGGTGCAGTACTACGCAACGCATGCAGACCCAGTAACTTCTCTCAGGAGCCAACATGGAAATCACTGACTTTTCGTTGACGAAACAGGAACTTCAGCAATTTGATCGAGATGGGTTCATCGGTCCCTTCACGCTCTATGAGCCTGAAGAGATGAAACAGATGCATAAGACCATCCGAGCACAACTGTTCAACCGCACCCATGCTCCCTACGACGCGCCACTGGATGTCGCGATCACCAACTACGACCGGCACCTGGATGTGGACTTGCTGACCAGTCATGTGTTTCGCAAGGAAATCGTGCATCGAGTGCGAAGCATCCTCGGCCCGGATGTAATCTGCTGGCGCAGCGAGTTCATCCCCAAATACCCAGGCAACGAAGGCACTGACTGGCACCAGGCAGACACTTTCGCTCACGCCTCCGGCGAGCCGCAACTGGTGTGGCCCGAGGGCGAGCCGTTCGGCGGCGCTATTAATGTGTGGACGGGTTTCACTGATGCCTCCCAAGAAAACGGCTGCATGCAGTTCATCCCCGGCAGCCACAAGCAAATGAACTACGACGAAACCAGGGGCATGACCTTCGACCCGGTCACCAACAATAATGTGGTCAAGGGGCAGTATGCACGTGGATTCAACGGCTACGACTACACCACTCTGCAAAAGGACAAGTCATGGAAGCCGGATGAAGCTTCGGCAGTACCGATCGTGATGAAAGCGGGCCAATTTGTAATCTTCCGCTCGATGCTTATGCACTCCTCGCTACCCAATTCGACAACCGACAAGACCCGCCTGGGCTATGTGGCCCGCTACGTACCCGGACGGGTCAAGGTTTATCCAGATACAGATTACGTTAAGGAATTCGGGGGCGAGTATCGACTTGATCGGTTCGGCGTGGTGCAGGTGGCCGGTACCACCACCGACCCCAAGAACAAAGTGGCCATCAAGAGCCTAAGCGGCATGGACCTGAAGCCCCTAGTCATTTATTGAGGATTGATCATGGAACAGCCCTCCTACCTGGCAATCGATCACATCGCGTATGCCACGCGGTCTACGGAGAAAACCTCGGCGTTCTTCACGGCCTTGGGGTTCGAGGTGCTGTTCCATAAACAACCCATCGAAAAGTTTGGCGTGTTGATAACCAAGCTCCGCTCGCCAGCAGGCGAAATCGTGGAAGTGGTCGAACCCTTTCGACCTGACAGCGTGGTCAGCCGGCTGCTGGTGAATGTGGAGGCGTGTATATACCATGCGGCCTTTAGGGTCCGCGATATCCAGACTACTCAGACGTCTCTGGCCAGTATCGGAGGCGTCTCGGTAACCAAACCCATGACCATTCCGTACCCGGCCACCGAGGAACATCGCTCGCTGACAACCTCGCACATGTTCCACCCCGCAGTGGGCCTGTTCGAGATCACCGGTTAAGGAGCCGCCATGGCCGATCCTTTTGTGGTGCAACGGCCCTGGCTTGCACCACTGCCAGGCGCCCCTATGAACGCATGTCGCCTGCTGCTGTGTTTCCCCTACGGAGGAGGTGGCGCCTCAGCGTTCAATGGTTTGAGCCGGCTAGCCGAGGTCGGCGTTGCGACATGGGCAGTGAAACTACCTGGACGCGAGGATCGAAGTATGGAAGCGCCGGTCACGCGGGTCGCGCATGTTATCGAGGCGATCCTCGATGCACTGCAAAGCGTAGGCATGCCGTACGCGTTTTACGGTCACAGCTTCGGTGCCGGGTTGGCGCTTGATGTAACCCACGCGCTAGTCGAACGCGACCGGCCGCTGCCGACGAATTTGGTCCTGTCCGGGCGCATGCCGCCCCATACCGGCTACTCACCGCTACTGGGTGCGATGGACGACAACCAATTGTGGCAGCACGTATGCTCAGAGAGCCTCTTGCCACTGCCGACGGATGCCTCGTGCAGTTTCGCCAGGCATGCGCTGGGCAAGCTCAAAGCCGACCTAGCGCTCAATGCACAACTCACTTATCGCTTTATCCGGCCGCTGCCAGTGCCCCTTTACGTTCTCAACGGCCAGGACGACCCGTTGCTTGAGCTCCATCGCCTAGACGAATGGCAGCGCTACACCAGCAAAAGCTTCCATAGCGAGTACGTACCCGGCGGACATTTTTTCTTCAACATCAATTTTCAGCTTTTGTACTTGCCTCTGTTAACCGCTCTAGATGAACAAGGCAGTTGAGCGTTATGGAACGTGTATTTTGGAACACCCCTTATCTTTCGTCCCTAGACGCTTGCGTGCTAAGTATTGACGGGCTCGACGTGGTGATCAGCCCGACGATTTTCTTCGCCGAATACGGCGGCCAAGAATCGGATAAGGGTTGCATCAACCGTATCGAAGTCACCCAGGCCACGGTTGTTGACGAGCGCATCATCTATCGGCCTTGCCGAAGATCCAGACTTTGCCGTGGGCGATCTGGTTAGCGTGGAGATCGATTGGCCTCGTCGGTATGCGCTTATGCGTTTGCATTTCGCCGCTGAAATTGTGCTGGAGTTAAATTCCCGGACTTGGAAAAGATCGGTGCCCATATCGGCCAACACAAAGCGCGGATCGACTTCTCGCTGGAGGGTAATGTCAGCCAGTACTTTCCGGAAATCCTGCAGGGTGTAGAGCACCTCGTAGCCGCCTACCGATTGAAAGCCGCTTTACGGACACCGAGTGCTTGCGCCGTTGCTGGTACATCAAGGGGTTTTCAGAGGTGCCCTGTGGCGGTACACATCTGCGTACCACGGGCGAGGTCGGGCGTATTCGGCTCAAGCGCAATAACATCGGCACGCACAAAGAGCGTGTCGAAATCTACCTAGTGGATTGACCGCCCAGGAGAGCTATCATGTTCAACATCATGTCTGTACTTGGGTTGCTGCTCTTGATGCCAGGGCCAACGAATACATTGCTGCTGCGGTCTGGAGCACTGAGCGGATTCCGACACGCCTGGTCTTTGAGCCTGCTGGAATACTCGGCCTACCTGCTGCAGATTTCCTTTTGGGGGTATCTGCTCAGACATATCGGTGACAGCGCTCCCTGGTGCCTCAAGGTGGTACAACTGGCGTCGATGGCTTATCTGTTCAAAACCTCACACCGGCTATGGCGCAACCCCGATAACCCTTGCCATTCCTCACCCAACGTGCAGATATCCGGAATGTACTTTTTTCGGCTGACCCTGATCAACCCCAAGGGTCTACTGGTGGTTTCGTTCATCGCTCCCGAGCAGACCTTTACCGATATCAAGTTGTACCTGTATTTTGTCGCGCAACTCAGTATGGTGGTAATCCCGATTGGCTGTGCCTGGGTGCTGCTTGGCGCATACATCAAACGCAGCGGGCATGCTTGGCTGACAACGCTGAATATTAATCGCACAGCCTCGGTGATCATTTGCTGCTTCGCGGTGGCGATCCTTTCCCAATTGACTGACTCACTGATCAAGACCAAATTGGCATTTTAGGTGTTAGGGAGCCGCTGATTTATTCGATTTTTCGTCCCGGCAACGCTCTGGAGGCCTTGATTTATCTGGGGGCAACAGCTGGGTTTTAGAATAAATCAGCGTCTCCTTAGGTCCCGTGAAGTAGTGGTTTGGATAATGCTTGCATCGTTCGGGGTCTCTCTGCCACTGCTCTTGGATAAACCCAAAGGAGGATATTTTGTTGCAGCAAGCATGGGCCGCATAAAGGCAAACAGGTTAGTACGAGGATCTTCTTATAGCGTCAATACTTTAGGGAAGGTCTGAAAAAGCCTTTTCTTCAAAAGTCGAAGCCAGTAAATACAGGCGCTCCAGCCCGGTTCCTCTCCAAAAAAATGGGCTTTTTCAGAGGATACTTAGGGAGACGCTGAACAATTAACCCGTTCGCACCGTCCCCATTTCCAAGCCGGTTTTTTTCAACCTGCCGGCCTTATTTTACGTTTCTCGAGCAGATTTCTGCCCTCATTTTGCTGAAAGGCGGGCCAGTCCCGCCTTTCAGACGGATTTATCCTGCCGTCTGTTGTAAATACCGCTTGGCCAGCATCAGATTGGCCAACCCAAACAAACTGAACAACTGCGCTGTATTCTTTTCCAGCCCACGGTAGCGAACCTTGCGATGATTGAAGCGCACCTTGATTACCTGGAAGGGGTGCTCGACCTTGGCACGCAGTTGCGCCTTGGCATATTCAATTTTGCGCTTGACCCGATACAGCACGCTGCCTTCGCCGTGCTGCTTGTAACTGCTTGGCCGTTCTGCAATCGACCAGATAACGTCCCGTTCAGCATGCTCCGGTCGCTTGGCCGCACCGGTGTATCCAGCGTCACCCGAAACATAGGTTTCGTCACCGTGAAGCAACTGGCCAACCTGGGTGACATCCGCCACGTTAGCGGCCGTCCCTACTACGCTGTGCACCAGCCCCGACGTGGCGTCTACACCAATGTGGGCCTTCATCCCAAAGTGCCATTGATTGCCTTTCCTGGCCTGATGCATCTCAGGATCACGCTTGCCTTCTCGGTTCTTGACCGAGGGCGGCGCGGCGATCAGAGTAGCGTCGACGATAGTGCCTTCCTTGAGCAGCAGCCCCCGGCTGGCCAGATGCTGGTTAATCGTTTCAAACAGCAGCCGGGTTAGCTGATGGACTTCCAGCAAGCGGCGAAAACGCAGCAAGGTGGTGGCATCCGGTGCAGACTCGCGACCCAGGTCGATACCCATAAAACCGCGGATGGCCTGGCTGTCGTAGACGGCATCTTCGCAACCTTCATCGGAGAAACCGAAACACTGCTGCACGACGTACATGCGCAACATGCGCGACACCCCTATCGCAGGGCGTCCGCGCTTGCCTGCGGTGTTGCTATAAAACGGCGCCACTTGCGCCTCCAGCAGGGCCCAGGGCACCAACTGTTCAAGGTCAGCCAGGAAGCGATCTCGGCGAGTCTGCTTTTTCTTGCCGGTATATTCGAGTTCGGAGAAGGTCTTCTGCACGCGCGTAACGCTCACGGAGAGGGAGGCTGTTGAAGGAACTTAGTGTGCCAAGGGTGGGGACAGTTGGCTATTTTTGCAGCGCCTCCTTAGGGAGACGCTGATTTATTCTAAAACCCAGCTGTTGCCCCCAGATAAATCAAGGCCTCCAGAGCGTTGCAGGGACGAAAAATCGAATAAATCAGCGCCTCCTTAGATATTTTCCGAAGTGGCATTTTTCTTACTCATGATTATATTAAGAGCTCATGGCGTAAATTCTAGTGTGCTGTCTCAAAAATAAGCTCTCTGTAAAATCGTCTATGCTTGCTCGTTTACCACACTGATGGAGACGAAGAAATGAGCGCCCAAGATATCCTCCTGAGTCCTGAAGAACACGCCGAACTGAGCCGTCGCACACGATCAGCCACCATCCGTCAGCGTGACGGTCGCCGCGCGAGGGTCATCCTGTTAGCTGCTCAAGGTTGTTCACGGGTTGAAATAGCCCGCCTGGTTGGGTTCTCTCTTCGCTCGGTCACTCTTTGGTGCCAGCGTTTTCAAGAGCGGGGACTAGACGGTTTGATCGATAAGCCTGGCCGCGGACGTAAGTCATTCTTGCCGCCAGAAGCCTTGGCCCGAGTGCTTGAGCAAGTGGTTCAACCTCGTATTGACCAGTCTCGCTGGAGCTGCCGAAGCATGGCGCAAGTCGCGGGTATTTCTCCGGCCAGCGTCCAGCGCATATGGGCTGCCAATGACATAAAGCCGCACCTGGCTCGTACGTTCAAGCTGTCCAACGATCCCAACTTCGAAGAGAAATTCTGGGACGTCATCGGGTTGTATCTGGATACTCCAGACAAAGCACTGGTGCTGTGCTGCGATGAAAAAAGTCAGGTTCAGGCCTTGGAGCGTACCCAGCTGGGACTGCCTCTGGGCATCGGTCATATCCGCACGCAATCGCACGATTATATTCGCCATGGCACCGTCACCCTGTTCACTGCGCTCGATTACCTTGAGGGGCGGTTGATCAGTTCTATCGAGCGCCAACATCGGCATCAGGAGTGGCTGGACTTTCTCAAAAAAATCAATCGGGAAACGCCCAAGCACCTTCAACTGCATCTGATCGTCGACAACTACCGCCACGCACAAGCATCCGAAAGTGAAGGCCTGGCTCGAAAAGCACAAGCGCTTCCATATGCATTTCACCCCTACCTCAAGTTCGTGGATGAATATGGTTGAGCGCTTCTTTCGCGACATCACGGTATACCTGCGCGACGGCAGTTTCAGCTCGGTTCGCGAGTTGGAAAGCTCGATCACCACATTTCTGGCACTGCGAACTCGCTACGTTTGGAACGCCAAAGGAGAAGATATCTTGAACAAGATACAGCGAGCCCGCGAGGCGATGACTTCGCAGGCATAAGGGAATTTAATTTTGAGACGGAACACTAGTTATCCATTCCCTCCACAATGAACAATTGCATCTCGTCGGCTGCACCTTCGCGGAGGTGTCTAGCCTTTGTATACTCTTCAGAATTGTAGAACTTCTGTGCTGCCTCAACTGAAGGGAACTCTACAATCACCACGCGACGGCTTTCAGCCTCTCCTTCCAAAAGAAACTTCTGGCCTTCTCTCGAGATGAAGCGGCCTCCATGAGCTTTTACAATGTCAGGCGTTAGCCGCTTGTAATTATCATACCGAGCTTGGTCGGTGATACTCATTTTACCAATAAGATAGGCGTTCATTTTACCCTCCACACATCAAAGCAAAAACCCGACAGCGGGTGCCATAATTTTTTTCCAAGAGGGTCACCTTCGCCATGGGCTTAGCATCGGGATGCAAGCCATCTGATCGTTCGAGGAGACGGCCCACGCTCAACCATGAATCGACCTTAAAGGCGTAATGGGCTAGCGCCCATCGTCCATTTTGACCAAAGTGCTCCGAGGATACGCTTTACTGGAGATATACGTAGCCATCCCGAGCTCTTCGATCTTGCTCACTGATGTTCACGCCTTGTTCCGTTCCAGCATGGTCCTGATGTTGGAAATGAGGTTGCCGCAGAAGACGGTCAGCGAAGCCAGCACGCTCGATGACGTTCTCACCCAAGACGCGTCTCTTGGATCGTAAGTGAACCGCCCCGGGTTTCTCGGAGACCCTTTTGTTTGAGTCATGCCACCTGGGCAGACTCGGTGAGTTGCTGATAATAGATTGCTTCTGCCTCGACCGGTGGAATATGACCGATTGGCTCCAGCAGGCGGCGGTGATTGAACCAGTCCACCCATTTTAGCGTTTCCAGCTCCACCGCCCCCCGTGTGGGCCAAGAACGTCGATGAATCACTTCAGCCTTGTAAAGACCATTGATGGTCTCAGCCAAGGCATTGTCGTAAGAGTCACCGACACTCCCGACCGATGGCTCAATACCGGCTTCGACAAGACGCTCGGTATAGCGAATGGACACGTACTGCACGCCACGGTCACTGTGGTGAATGAGTCCACCCTGCTTGACTGGGCGACGGGCGTAAAGGGCTTGCTCCAGTGCATCGAGTACAAAATCGGTACGCGCTGAACTGGACACCTTCCAACCGACGATGAATCGGGCAAAGACATCAACGATGAAGGCCACGTAAACAAAACCCTGCCAGGTACTGACGTAGGTAAAGTCCGATACCCACAGGGCGTTCGGGCACTCAGCCACAAACTGACGGTTGACATGATCCTGCGGGCACGGCCTGGCTTGGTCGCTGACCGTCGTCTTGACGGGCTTGCCGCGTACCACGCCTTGCAGGCCCAGCTCTCCCATCAGACGTTGCACCGTACAGCGGGCGACTTGCAGTCCTTCACGCAGCAACTGTCGCCAGACCTTGCGCACGCCATATACCTGGAAGTGCTCATCCCAGACTCGCTGGATGTGCTCACCCAGTTTCTGGTCACGTTGCGCACGCGCTGACTGCTGGCTGGGGTCAGCCTGCTGAGCAGCGTACCGGTAGTACGTCGACGGGGCGATTGGCAACACCTTGCAAATCGGCTCGACCCCGTAGGACTGGCGGTTTTCATCAATAAACGTCTTCATCGTTTGAATGGGCGGTCGAGCTCCGCCTGGGCAAAATAGGCTGAGGCCTTACGCAAGATCTCGTTAGCTTGACGCAACTGGGGTCGGTTCAGGCTGGGGGCGAAATGACACGCTAAGCCGTTTCGCGATGCCTGCGGACAATTTCAGTGACGGTGTTCTTGCTAATACCAAGATCTCGGGCAATCCATCTGTAACTGCGACCTGCTTCAATCGCTTCGATGACTTTGGGGTAAAGTTTGTCGGATTTCGGGCGCACGCCTACTTGCCGCCCGAGCTTACGCCCTCGGGCACGAGAAGCGGCGAGGCCTGACTTGACTCGTTCACTGATGAGATCGCGCTCGAACTCCGCGATGCCGGATAGAAACGTCGCCAGCATACGACCATGCGGTGACGACAGGTCGAACGCCATACCATTCATAGCAATGACAGACACCTTCCAGCCTTCCAGTTCTCGTAGCGTGTTGAGAAGATCGATCGTTGATCGGCCCCATCGAGACAATTCCGTCACCAGGATGACTTCGAGATGTCTCGACTGGGCCAGCGCCATGATCTTACGTCGCTCAGAACGGTCAAGCTTCGCACCTGATCCAGTTTCCTTAAAAATTGCGGTGACCTCAAAACCTGCACGATGGGCAAACGCTGTGAGGTCACGCTCCTGCCGTTCGCATGATTGGTCAGCCGTCGAAACACGGCAATAAATAGCGGCTCGTTGTCCCAATTGAACCCTCGTCGTTTTATGGGGCGGGAAGCCTTGATTTGCATGGGCTGAGTTTTGTACAAAACAGACTATGCTTCAACAGGGACAGTAGTGATGCCGAGACGACACATTCTCACCGAGCGACAGCGCTCGGCACTGTTTGATCTGCCCACCGATGAGTTATCGCTGCTTCGGCATTACACACTGGGCGATGACGATCTTGCACATATTCAAGAACGCCGCAGACCCGAGAACAGGTTGGGGTACGCGTTGCAGCTTTGCGCGTTGCGATATCCAGGGAGCACGCTAGCTCCGAGCGAAGTGATTCCGTATGAGATCTTGTCGTTTATCGGGGCTCAGCTTGGAGTCTCGGCCAATGCACTTCTCACCTATGCCGCCCGACGACAGACTCGCCATGAGCATATGGCGGCGTTGCGCGAGAACTATGGGTACAAAACCTTCGCTGGTCGCGGTGCTCGTGATCTGCGCGACTGGCTTTTCGATCAGGCTGAGGAGGCCCGTTCGAACGAAGATCTTGCTCAGCGTCTCGTCTTGCGTTGCCGTGAAAATCTGATGATTTTGCCAGCGATATCTACTATCGAACGACTATGCGCAGACGCGCTGGTCGCCGCGGAACGACGGATAGATACACGAATTGCGCAAAGGCTCTATAGCGCTGTGCGCGAACGGCTTGATGGCCTGCTGACCGAGTTGCTCGATGCCAATATCAGCCGTTTCATCTGGCTTCGCCAGTTCGAGGTCGGCAACAACTCTGCTGCTGCAAACCGGCTGCTCGACAAGCTGGAGTTCTTGCGTAGCCTGAGTCTCGATCCGCAGGTACTTGCCGGTGTCCCACCGCACCGTGTCGCTCGTTTGCGCCGGCAGGGCGAGCGCTACTTTACCGATGGTTTGCAGGACATCAGTTCGGATCGGCGCTGGGCAATCATTGCTGTCTGCTCTGTGGAATGGGAGGCTGCGATCGCTGATACTGTGATCGAGACTCATGACCGAATCGTGGGGAAAACCTGGCGCGAGGCGAAACGGCTAAATGATGAACAGGGCAGCCTGCGGCTGCAAATCGCCCGTTCTTGCGATCGCGTAGCAGCAGAAACATCGATTTGAGCTTTGTCATGAGGCCCATTATTGATCATCATGAAGCCTGCTTACCCACCGCCGCTGCTTCAGATGAGTCCAGCCTACACACCTCGACCGCTCAAAAACCTCTTCACCGCTAACCAGTGCTGGGCACACCTCATCGAGGAGGGCGGCTTGCGCGACATCGAAGTCGAGTCCGTCACCAAAATGCTGGCCTGCGGCACCTCGATCCTGGGCGTCAAACACTACACCTGCGGCAACGACAGCTGCCCGCACGTCAAATACCTCTGCAACACCTGCAGTTGCCGCGCCTGTCCATCCTGCGGCAAAAAGGCTACCGATCAGTGGATCGCCAATCAACAGCACCGCTTACCCGAGTGTACCTGGCAACACCTGGTGTTCACATTGCCTGACACCCTGTGGCCGCTGTTCTTTCATAACCGTCACTGGCTCGATGCCTTGTGCCGCCTGGCCGTCGACAACCTGCTCTATGCGGGCCGACGCCGGGGCGTGGAGGTGGGTGTTTTCTGCGCCATCCACACCTACGGCCGGCGACTTAACTGGCACCCACACATCCATGTCTCGGTCACCTTGGGTGGGATCGATGACGCAGGTGTCTGGAAAGATCTGTCGTTTCATCCATCAGCCTTGCGTCGGCGCTGGATGTGGAATGTACGCCAGTACCTGCTCAGTCAGTGGGAGCACACCACCGTCCCCCCTGAAAACGCTCATCTGCAGAGCGAAAATGACTGGCGTCACCTTGTGCTCAACGCCGGTGGTCAGCACTGGCACATCCACTTGTCGAAGAAGACGAAAAACGGCAAAAAGACCGTCAATTACCTGGGCCGCTACCTGAAAAAACCGCCCATCTCGGGCAGCCGATTGGCCCATTACACCAACAGCGCAACCTTGAGTTTTACCTACCTGGATCACCGCACCAAGACCTATCAGCAGGAAACGCTGAGCCAGACCGACATGCTGCGCCGGGTGGTGCAGCACATCCCGGAGAAGCACTTTCGGATGATCCGGTATTTTGGATTTCTGGCCAACCGCGTCTGTGGCCGACAGCTACCCCGGGTGTATGAGGCGCTACGCATGGAAAGGCGTGGCAAAGCGCAAAAACTGTATTTTGCGCAGATGAGCAAAGCGTTCTTGCATCGGGATCCGTTCAGCTGCGTGCTGTGCGGAGCACGGATGGTTTATACCGCAGCCATCGCCGGCCTGACCGTGCAGGGCTTGATCAACAACGCTCAAAGCATCGCGCAATTGAGGTACGTGCCGGCCTGATACGGGAGAGGTGCGTCCAAAATCTGGAAAAGGTACAGAAAAGTCGCTTTCAATCCATTTTTCGGCGTGGGTGATGGGTGAAAAAAGCTTTTTGCCGACATCGACGCCACGTTGGCATCACGCCGAGGCGAGGGGACCTTTTTCGGCGGATTACCTTGTATAGGAATTATTGAAATTCCTATACATGAACTGGGCAGCCTGCGGCTGCAAATTGTGGGATTTTGAAATCGGTTATCATAGCCGAAATCGAGTCGATCCCTCCTCAGCACAGGCTTACACATGGCGTCAGAGACCAAAAAACGTAAACGGGCGAGCCGGGCAAAAGCCAAGGCAAAGCAGACCCGTCTCCAACGCGCCGGGCATACCACCTTCGTTCCCGATACCGACTTTTTCTTCGATATCGATCCTTTGGGTGATGTCGATCTTTGTAGTTGCTGCCAGACAACGTATCTGAACGACATGTTTCCCGACGCTTCTTGCGTAAGCGTTTCGATGAGAGAAGGGCCAGGCGGATTCGCCATCACCGCCGTCATTCACCACGATGAGGAGCCGCCCTGCTGACGTGGCCTCTGCACCGCCTGCTTACAAACCTCGACCGCTCAAAAACCTCTTCACGGCCAACGGCTGCTGGGCAGATTTGCTGGAGGCCGGCGGTCTGCGCCAAATCGAAGTGGAGTCGATCAGCAAAATGCTCGCCTGCGGCACCTCGATACTGGGCGTCAAACACTACACCTGCGGCAACGACAGCTGCCCGCACGTCAAATACCTGTGCAACACCTGCCATTGCCGGGCCTGTCCTTCCTGCGGCAAAAAGGCCACCGACCAGTGGATCGCCGTGCAAAACAACCGTCTGCCCGACTGCCCCTGGCAGCATCTGGTGTTCACGCTGCCCGACACGCTGTGGTCCCTGTTCTTCTACAACCGCTGGCTGCTTGATGCGCTGTTTCGTCTGGCGGCCGATAACCTGATCTACACCGCCAAGCGGCGCGGTTTGCGCGTCGGGATTTTCGGGGCGCTGCACACCTATGGACGGCGGCTCAACTGGCATCCCCACGTCCACCTGTCGGTGACCGCGGGCGGCCTGGATGAGCAGGGCGTCTGGAAAAATCTGTCGTTCCACAAAGAGGCCCTGCGGCGGCGCTGGATGTGGCTGGTGCGCGATTACCTGCTGGGACAGCCGCTTTCGCAACTGACGATGCCGCCGCCGCTGGCCCACATCCACTGTGAAAGCGACTGGCACCGTCTGATACTGACCGCTGGCGGCCAGCACTGGCACATCCACTTGTCGAAGAAGACGGAAAACGGCCGAAAGACCGTCAATTACCTGGGCCGCTACCTGAAAAAACCGCCGATCTCGGGCAGTCGTCTGGCGCATTACACCAACGGGGCCACGTTGAGCTTCACCTACCTGGATCACCGCACACAGACCTATCAGCAGGAAACGCTGAGCCAGGCCGACATGCTGCGCCGGGTGGTGCAGCACATCCCGGAAAAGCATTTCCGGATGATCCGGTATTTTGGTTTTCTGGCCAATCGGGTGTGTGGGAAATACCTGCCGAAGGTGTATGAAGCATTGAAGATGGCGACGCCAGGACCGACACCGAAGCTGTATTTTGTGCAGATGGCCAAAGCCTTTCTAAACGTCGATCCGTTCCGTTGCGTGCTGTGTGGCGCGCGGATGGTATACACGGCGGCAATCAGCGGGCTGACGGTACAGGGACTGGTCCTCAACGCTCAGGCGATCGCGCAGATGAGGTACGTGAAGCCCTGACAGGGGGAAGGTGCGTCCGCACCTAGGCTTCGCGGTGAAATAACCTGCATTAACGCTGATTTATAGGGATTTTCACTGCATAAGTAACGCATCAGCGTCTTCCTACACATCGCTATGAAGGCATGACGCCTCCTTCCAAGCGTCAGCTTGATGCATAGGCATTTTGAAATTCCTATGCATGGACATGGTAGGCCTATATGGGCCTAAAATCAAGATAATTATTAATTAACAATTAGCATTTATTAAAAATAAAGACTATTCAGCTTTGGGATTTAGGAACAACGGAACAGAAACCAACGTAATACCGGCCTCAAACGTTCGTATGGCTCAATAGGGTGGTTCTTTTCAAGTGGTTTTATAGGCTTGCGCTTGTACCAATTGCGCCATAGCTGACAAGCAATGGCTCAATTGGGTATACCAAAATGGGCCATATAATGACGACTCTCAATGTTGCGCGGGTGTACCTGCGTGTCAGTACCGAAGACCAGGACTTGCAGCGCCAAGAAGCGATCATTGGCAATGCGCGAGCATCGGGCTACTACGTGGCTGCGGTCTATCGCGAAAAAGCATCGGGCGCTCGATCCGACCGTCCCGAGCTGTTGCGCATGATCGAGGACCTGCAACCAGGTGAAGTCGTCATCGCTGAGAAGATCGACCGAATCAGCCGTCTTCCCTTGGTCGAAGCAGAAAGGCTTGTGGACGCGATCAAGGCTAAGGGCGCACGCTTGGCGGTGCCCGGCATCGTCGATTTATCGGAATTGGCCGAGGCATCCGGTGGCGTCGCCAAGGTGGTGTTGCAAGGCGTACAAGACATGCTGTTGCGTGTGGCACTGCAAATAGCGCGTGACGACTTCGAAGACCGTCGAGAGCGACAGCGGCAAGGCATCGACTTGGCCAAGAGCGCTGGTCTATATAGAGGACGCAAGCCGAATGCTAAAGTGCATGAACAGATCATTGCCCTTAAAGGCGGCGGGTGTAGCATTGCAGAGACTGCGCGGCTGGCGGGCGTCAGTGTCAGCCAGGTGAAGCGTGTATGGGCACATCACCTGGCTAAACCGGGGGCCTAAGCCGGACCACCGAAAATTCCGTCAACCTAGTTAACCAACTGTTTCCTGGAGAAGATGCCAGAGGCAGAGTACGATTCACTCCTCAGACCAGCGGGATGCACGTCCGCCGAGGCGTCGCGCTAATCGCTGGATATCGTCGATACCGGCAGAGCGCAATGAAGGTTGGCGTTTACTGACTGCTAAGGCGGCATCGCAAGCGGTATTCCATGCTTTTCCACGCTGGTAACGCAATGCGCGCAGCGCTTCGATCAGCAACTCCCGCTCGTCATCGCTTAAACCTTCGACCGACGGCAGCTTGGCCATGATCAGGACTCACTCACGTCGCCATCTTCATAGGACAGGCTTTCCGGATACAGCGCTGTTAACTTAGAGAGTGTTTCCTGCACCTGTTCCAGCGAGGTCATCAGGCCGAGCACCTGATCTTCCAGATCGATGGCGAACTCAAACAGTCCGGCTACTTGGCTGCGCGATCCGTCGTTGAACACTGCCATCGCCAGTTGATGCAGTAGCAACAGGTCAGTACGCAGTTGCGGCGGCCCACCACCCTCTCTGTCGTTCAAGTCTTCGCGCAGCACGTCTACGGCATCGACTGCACGCAGCAGCGCGGTGGTATCGAAATTCTCGGGAACGAGTTCGTCCCATTCTTCATCGGTGCTGCTGATTAGCATGCTAGTCCTTGTTCTGGGCAGGACTGGTGCTTACAAGCCAAGCTCGCTATGCGATCCGAGACGTACGAGTTGCAACACGGCGTCATCTGGCTTGCGATAAATCAACACCAGGTCGGGCTTGATGTGGCAGTCCCGGTGATCTTTCCAGTCACCGGTGAGCGCGTGATCGCGGTGCTTATCGGCCAGTACCTGGTCGTTCGCCAGGGCTGTGACGACAGCAACAAAATCGCTCGCCAGTGTTTGGCGGTGCGGACCTTTGGCTTCGCGCTTGTAGTCGCGCTTGAACCTACTGGTTTGTTCAATCGTTCGCATTCAGGTCCGCCATCAAGTCCTCGACGGTAGCGAACGATTTCAAACCGCCACGGCGCGCTTCCTTCATTGCCTCAATCGTGGTGGTGTTCGGTACCAACGGCTCGAAGGGCAAGGCTTTCTCCCGGGCAACTCGGGTCAACATTATACGGAAGGCGTCGGATACGGTTAGTCCCATCGCTGCGAGCACGACGGTGGCCTCTTCCTTTATATGCTCGTCAATGCGGGCACGAACAACTGCGTTTGCAGACATGATTTGATCCTCTAAATTGGTGGGCCACATTGTAGCTCAGTGGTGACATTTTCCAACAGAATTTTCGGAGATTCCGGCGTACAACTCCATTTTGACGCGCCCACGGAACCTAATCCGGCCCAAAGACCACTCAAAATTCGTCGCAAATCACTTAAACTGACGAGGTTTTATTCAAATGGGAAACATATGTGTCGGCGGATCAAGCATGGCCCATCAGGTAAACTCTCCAGATAGAGTTAGTAACAGTGCTGGGGAAGATAATCAGACAACATCCCTTGATTTACGCAACCTCAGACTCAGGCTGGCAGAGTCGACCGACTTGCCTCCGAATGAGCATGCATTTCTGGGGCATGGGGGATCCGAAAGCCTGCGGACTCAATACAACAATCTTCGTCGGCAGACAGAACGAAACCTTGATGCGGCTGATATAGAACACAGGCACATGACGGGAATGTCGAGACACAGTTCGGGTACGCCGCTTAGTGAGCTTGTTAACACTCTGGAAAGCAATATAGCAGCTTGGGGTCAAATGCGTGGCAACCTACAGCGCGAAATGGGCGTGTCTGATGATAGTCCAGCCCCGGAGCAATTTCATTTAGTTGAAACCCCTAGTGGGCCATCGTCATCGCTAGCGGTTCCTCGCCCTTTCAGGGAGTAGTCTTGTTCATGCATAGGTGTAGCGGCTTGCAATCGAAAACAGCCGTGCTCGCAATCAGCGCAATTTTCGGCTCAGACTAACTGCGACTGACGAAGCCGTCTGGCTCAGATTAATTGCGAGCGAGCTTGCATTCAGCCACATCGACTTGCATTCCATCGTTTCCGGCTCACATTAGCTGCAACTGAACCAGCACCGGTTAGGGAAGGTCTGAAAAAGCCTTTTCTTCAAAAGTCGAAGCCAGTAAATACAGGCGCTCCAGCCCGGTTCCTCTCCAAAAAAATGGGCTTTTTCAGAGGATACTTAGCACGTCCAACAAACGAGTTTTTTTTGAACTGGGCAGCCTGCGGCTGCAAATTGTGGGATTTTGAAATCGGTTATCATAGCCGAAATCGAGTCGATCCCTCCTCAGCACAGGCTTACACATGGCGTCAGAGACCAAAAAACGTAAACGGGCGAGCCGGGCAAAAGCCAAGGCAAAGCAGACCCGTCTCCAACGCGCCGGGCATACCACCTTCGTTCCCGATACCGACTTTTTCTTCGATATCGATCCTTTGGGTGATGTCGATCTTTGTAGTTGCTGCCAGACAACGTATCTGAACGACATGTTTCCCGACGCTTCTTGCGTAAGCGTTTCGATGAGAGAAGGGCCAGGCGGATTCGCCATCACCGCCGTCATTCACCACGATGAGGAGCCGCCCTGCTGACGTGGCCTCTGCACCGCCTGCTTACAAACCTCGACCGCTCAAAAACCTCTTCACGGCCAACGGCTGCTGGGCAGATTTGCTGGAGGCCGGCGGTCTGCGCCAAATCGAAGTGGAGTCGATCAGCAAAATGCTCGCCTGCGGCACCTCGATACTGGGCGTCAAACACTACACCTGCGGCAACGACAGCTGCCCGCACGTCAAATACCTGTGCAACACCTGCCATTGCCGGGCCTGTCCTTCCTGCGGCAAAAAGGCCACCGACCAGTGGATCGCCGTGCAAAACAACCGTCTGCCCGACTGCCCCTGGCAGCATCTGGTGTTCACGCTGCCCGACACGCTGTGGTCCCTGTTCTTCTACAACCGCTGGCTGCTTGATGCGCTGTTTCGTCTGGCGGCCGATAACCTGATCTACACCGCCAAGCGGCGCGGTTTGCGCGTCGGGATTTTCGGGGCGCTGCACACCTATGGACGGCGGCTCAACTGGCATCCCCACGTCCACCTGTCGGTGACCGCGGGCGGCCTGGATGAGCAGGGCGTCTGGAAAAATCTGTCGTTCCACAAAGAGGCCCTGCGGCGGCGCTGGATGTGGCTGGTGCGCGATTACCTGCTGGGACAGCCGCTTTCGCAACTGACGATGCCGCCGCCGCTGGCCCACATCCACTGTGAAAGCGACTGGCACCGTCTGATACTGACCGCTGGCGGCCAGCACTGGCACATCCACTTGTCGAAGAAGACGGAAAACGGCCGAAAGACCGTCAATTACCTGGGCCGCTACCTGAAAAAACCGCCGATCTCGGGCAGTCGTCTGGCGCATTACACCAACGGGGCCACGTTGAGCTTCACCTACCTGGATCACCGCACACAGACCTATCAGCAGGAAACGCTGAGCCAGGCCGACATGCTGCGCCGGGTGGTGCAGCACATCCCGGAAAAGCATTTCCGGATGATCCGGTATTTTGGTTTTCTGGCCAATCGGGTGTGTGGGAAATACCTGCCGAAGGTGTATGAAGCATTGAAGATGGCGACGCCAGGACCGACACCGAAGCTGTATTTTGTGCAGATGGCCAAAGCCTTTCTAAACGTCGATCCGTTCCGTTGCGTGCTGTGTGGCGCGCGGATGGTATACACGGCGGCAATCAGCGGGCTGACGGTACAGGGACTGGTCCTCAACGCTCAGGCGATCGCGCAGATGAGGTACGTGAAGCCCTGACAGGGGGAAGGTGCGTCCGCACCTAGGCTTCGCGGTGAAATAACCTGCATTAACGCTGATTTATAGGGATTTTCACTGCATAAGTAACGCATCAGCGTCTTCCTACACATCGCTATGAAGGCATGACGCCTCCTTCCAAGCGTCAGCTTGATGCATAGGCATTTTGAAATTCCTATGCATGAACGTACTGTATCAAAAATTAAAAACCGCCCTATTGAGACGCAAAAAGCGTCTCGGCCATACGTCTCACAAGGGTGTGCTCAAATGAGACATAAGCGGCGAGCGATCACTCGCAAATAATTCCGGTTCATGACAATCGATTGCAGGTCGAACCAGATGAACGCAGGTTCATTCGCAAATAATCCCGGTTTGCTGGCTCGGATAGATGCAATCAATCCTGGTCGAAAAACGCGATGATTGCAGGTCCGGGCCATTTCGATTGCAGGCCGCTACACCTATGTTCTGGGCCCAGCAAGGCCGACGCGCCCGCGGGCGCACCCGGCACTTCTGGCAACGCCGAGAAGAACACGGGCTCTGCCATGGCTTGAGCATTCCATTGCGCTACGAACGCCTGCGCGGCACGTTAAGCGTCGCATTCGACGGCACCGGTGTTCACGAGGATGACGGTTTCGCTCACCCGGCTGCGGCTCTGCTGTTCATGCTCGTGCCTTACCTGGTTTCCGGCCTGGGCCGGCGTTGGCAGACGGACAACCCGTGCAACGACGATCTGACCCCTCGCGAGCTGGAATGCCTGTATTGGGCGAGCGCTGGAAAAACGTCCTGGGAGATCAGCCACATCCTCACTCGCTCCGAGCGCACGGTTGACTTCCACCTGCTCAACGCCCGGCGCAAACTCGGCTCGGTCAGCCGCCAGCAGGCGGTTGGTAGCGCCGCTGCACGAGGGCTGCTAGCAGCGCAGGCCTGCCACTTCGATCACCCGTTGGAAAACAATTCGGTCGATTCCGGTGCACGGCATCAAACGGGCCGGATATAAAGCAACGAAGGCAAGACCCCGGCCCTCGGCGATCACCAAGCCAAGCAGCTGCTCGAGGCGCCGAATACCGACACCGTTAAAGGACTGCGCGACCGGGTGATTCTGGTCGTGCTGCTATACCACGGCCTGCAGGAACGACGCGGCATCAAGCACTTACGGGTCCACGGCAAAGGCAGCAAGATCCGCTTGTTGCACCTGCATCCCGTGGCCGCCGAACATATTAGCGCAGCACGTAGCCATTATCACTGCTAAAACGCTGCGCAAATAATGACCTGCGCTAAGGAGACTCGGGTTTCAACCGCCAAATGGTCTTGGAGGCTGGTAACCATCATCGGGGGCGTCATCCACCTGGTCATGCCGGGCTGGTGAATGGGGACTCACCTCCGGCTCATCGTATCCGTAATACTGACGGTGATCCTTCTCGATCACGTCATAGCGCGCCATCTGGTCTGGATCGGTCACCTGGAACACATACTGACTTCCGCGATGGTTGAGGCCACATCCCGCATCAAGCACCTGGTCAACGAACTGGTCATCACCAATGATTCTCACAGCGTCACCGCTTTTCGTGGATACCAGGTTGGCTGCCAGCCGATAGTTATCCAAATCATCGTCATCATTGAACCCTGGTTTAACGCGGACGAAATCGCCACGGTCGATCACACCCACCCTGCCATCGCGCAGATATTCGAGAGTGCCATCACGATGCAGATGCGAGGTGTAAGTCCGCAGGTGATAGACAGTAGAGTCATCTGCCTGACCGCATTGGATCAGACGATCAAAACCACCGTCTGGAGTGCGCCCCTTACGCTTTTCTCGATATACAAAACCACGCAGTTGACTGACAGCCGCAACGTCTCCTCTAAGAGCTTGCTGCTCGACCCAGGGACGATATGCAAGCGGACGAAGCAAGCCATTTTCGGCAAGCGCTTGCCGCTCGTCACGAAGCTCGATGCGCAACTCAGCCATGGCTTTCATCCGGTCGAACTCGGCAACTCGATACAGCAACTTGCGAAGCAATGGATCGTGCTGAGAGCGTTTGACGTCCGCCTTCATTGCCTGGTAGCGAGCAGCCACTTGCTGGTATCGATCCTTGACATGAAGATCAGGTTTTTCCCATCCGTCACGATAGCGTTTGTAGCGCATTTTTAAGTCCAGCCGAGCCTCAGCTCTCGCCTGCCGGCGATCGAAACGCACGTCTTTATCTCGGAGTTCAAATGCAGGCTGGTAAGTGGAAAAAATACCATAGCTCCATTCTTCATGTTCGAAGTTGGGAGGTCCTTCAAACGGACCTATGTGGGCTTCCAATCGAAACTTGGTCAGCGTCGGATGAACCGAAGAAGCCTTGACCACAGGACCCTCGGGACGCAAGAAATCATAGATCACCAAACCTTCGCCTTGCTCCCTCAATCCCAAGCCAAGTTCATGCAGGGCCAGATGGATTTGACGCCAGGTAATCTCACGCGATTCGATGAGCTCAGATATTTTTTCGCGCACCTCACGCACGGCGTAGTGATAGAGACTCTCGGTGTTGGAATAGACCTGCAATGGCACAGTCCCTTGCGGAGCACTGCCATACCGAAAAGGAGCACGGACCAATTGGTCGTTGACACCCCACTGCCAACTCCCATTGTCCTGAATGAATCCGTATTTGCGTTCGAGGACCCGGCAGCTTTTCTGCAACGTGTCAGCATCATTCCACAAGGCGGCGGCTTTGTAGGTAATAGGATTGACTCGGTTCACGGCTACATGACAGTGCGTATTGTCGGTGTCCTGGTGAATAGCGGTGACGTACTGATGTCCTTCCATGCCCAGCTGACGAATGCAGTGTTCGGCGCATTCGAATATCTGCGCATCTGTAGGCAGTTCGTTTTCGCGCCACGACAAGATGAAGTGATAGACCGGGTCCTGGCAGCGACGACTCTGGGCGGCAACCATGTTCATTTCCGCCGCTGATGTCTCCCAGGAGAAGCAGTTTGTCTCGCAAGAAATGCCTCCACTGATCAAGCGCTGACGGCCATCGGGGAACACGTCAGTGATTACGACAGCACGGTTGTCACCATCATTCCGATCCGCATAATCGACAAGCCGATCGAACATCGCTTTCTTGGTGCGCGAAGCATTCTGGCGAGGTGCAGCGCTTATTAGATCATCATCTTTGGGCTTGTCATCACGGTCGCTGATGTAGCTCACCAGCCGGTTGAAGCTGGAGCCCTTATCGCCGCGTTTCGGGGGGATGATGACGTTCATGGCTGATTGGCTACTTGATGCGAGTCTGGGACAGATCGATGGCATTGACGGCATTTCGGATGGCGACCAACACGTCAGAGAATTGCTTGCTCAGATCAGTTGTCATGCTGTCCTGCATCTGGTTGAACAAATGCTTTTGCAAGCCACCGAGCTGTAGTAACGCGGCCATTAGCTTCTTGTCAGTCGGTGTCTTGATTTTGCGATTCAGCGCAGCACGACGCATCAGATCTGAAACAGATATCTCGGCAGCCAGCGCTTTTTCGCGAATCAAGGCCGCATCCTCTTCAGTGCAACGAATTTCGATCCTCACCGTTGCTTGACGCGCTGTGCTTTTCGACATGCTCTGACTCAACCTTAACTAACTGAATAACGCTGTCGGGGTGTCGGGGCGGAGCCCTGATCCGGGTTTTGTCGGATGGACCGCGTGCGGGCCGTCCGTACAAAACATTTCCGGTCATATCTTATGATCTTGATTTAGCCTTTAGGCTACCATTTTGGCTCAATGCCGCCTAGGGCCAAAGCAGAGAAGCGGCTGCGGTGGTGGCCGGTTGGGGTTTTCGATGCGTTCAGACGATCCTCACAGCTCATACGGGCGGCCATGCTTTGACCGGCAGGAAAAGGCCCGTAGAGCGTTGGCTCGTCTAATTGTCCCACCACAATCTGCCTGAGCATGCAAAACCACACTGTCATCGATTGACCGCTTCCTGATATCCTCGACGACTAACGGGCGCCCTGCCCTATGATCGGGTGCTGGGTTATCGATCAACATCATTCGGAATCGCGCAATGGCGAAGCAAAAGACGTTTACCCAAAAAGAGTTGGAAGCCGCACGCCAGAAACTCGCTGAGCTTCCAGACCTGAGCCAGGACAAGCTGAGCCAGGCGGAAGTGCTTCAATCACTGAAAGCGGAAATAGTTAAGCTATGCGCAGCGAAAGGCTACACAGTCATCGAGGTCAAGCAAGCGCTTGCTGACGTGGGCTTGAATGTGACTGCCAAGGAAATTACTGAATTGACGTCTTCTCGCAAACGCGCTGCCCCTCGCGTTAAAGCGCAGACAGCTTAACGTCCGCTCACGTTAAAATATCAGCAAAAAAAGCCCCACATCGTGGGGCTTCTTTTCTGCAATTTTCGTCAGCTAATGCACTGCTAGGTCGATTTGTTTCGATTCGCCTTTGCTGTTTGTTACAACGAACGTACAAGCCGTATCGGGCTCTCCTGCTGCAATCCGTTCTTGAAAATATCGCTCCGCTACTTCCTGGGCGGCTGCCTTGTGGTCGCCGGGGTTTTCGCTGTACATGGTCCAGGTTACGATATACGGGCACATGGTGTTCTCCTCCGTTAGGGTGTGGTGTGCCCGGACAGATCATGTCCGGGCTTGAGATTAGGCGGCGAGCTGACGGCTTTGCAGAGCCTGTGCGAGCACCCACAGTGCGCGATTCAATTTCACATCCTGATCAATGCCATTAACTGCCCTCGTTGTCGTGCGTCGGCCTTGCTTGTTGCGCCCGGTCAAACCGCCTTTGATGGTGTTTTCCTGGACTCGATTGAAGGTGGTCCAAAGGTCGCTGCTACGGTCCTCCCGACGGCGTGGCATGAGCAACTGGGACGGGGTAACAGGCGCAGGTCCTTCTGCCGGATCGTAGCGATACGCCAAGGCAGCCAATGCAAAGGCCTCTTGCTCGTCCTGGTCTAATTGTTGATGCTTCATGTCAGCGGTTATGTGGTCGATCTGTTCGAAATGCTTCAACACTTCGAAGGCGCCTTTGATCACGTCATTTACCACATCACCACGGCCGCTATGGCGCACTTTCTGGTCAGCGGCAACGTCCCCCAGTACCAGTCCGTTTGCACACACGAAACGGAATTTGCCTCCAATCATCTGATAGCTGCTGCTGCCATCGTGGCTGTTGAGCAGGATGATTTCGTTGGCTTCCTGGTCCAGGATCTGGCTCGCATGGCGCAAGCGCAGCATGTGCTTGGTGTGCTCACGTTTGCCCTGGTCACGCACGCGTGTCTGACAGGCCATGAATGGTTCAAATCCTTCGGCGCGCAGCGCATCAAGTACCTGCACTGTCGGGATATACAGATAACGTGCCGACCTGCTGTCGTGCGCTTCTTCGGCGAAGATGGAAGGCACATAGTGGGCGATCTGATCGTTGCTCAGTGGGACGTCACTGCGGATCATGCATGGGTTACGGAAGTTGCTGGACATACGCATATTTTTTCTCCTGGTGTAGCGCCCGGCCTGACGGGCGCAAGCGGGGTTAAGCGGCGAAAAGGTCGCCCTGGCGGTCGGCGTAGCTGCACCAGCGGGCAAACGATTCATTGCCGCACCAGGTCTGAATTTTTTCCACGAAACCTTCACGACGCGCTGTGGTGATTAGCTCGGCGATCACCTCGGCCGAGTCACCCATTTCAAAGCAGTTGTCGAACTGGCGTTCGCCCAGGCCTTCGAAACCGTTGTCCCAAAGTTCATACCGGACTACGGCGTCTACCAGGTCATGCTTAAACGTCAGCACCAGGAACTCGACGCGGGCATTGAACTTGTGTACCTGGCGACTCAGTTTCAGCAGCTTTTTGCAGATCTCGACCTGACCGCTTGTGAAGCGCTTCATCAGCTGTTGCTTTGCTTGCCTGTTCATTTCGTCTCACCTCTGTGCTGGCTTAGCTGAGTGCCTTTCGCCGATGCGCTTAGGTCGATCGGGCGCATAGGTGCGTGACAAGGGCGCGATGCGAGGCCGCAGCTAAGGGAGCGAAGCGAGTCTGAACGGGGGAGTGTCGCGGGCGCAGCCGAACCCTTGTCAGGTGCCGCGCTCGATCTACCGTCAAGCGCACGGCGAAAGGTGCGCAGCAAAGCCTGCAGGTGATACGGGAAGTACAGGCAGCGACGGCAAGCGGAGCGCGCAGGCCGAGAGGCCGGAGGCGTTAGAGCCGGCTTGCCGGCGAGGATTGAAGCCCGAAGGGGCGAGACGGGCCGGCTTCATGGCCTGGCTCGATGCGCAGCACGAAAGCCCGGCCCTGAGCGCAGCGAAGGGAACGCACGTCAGAGGTTGTCAACGATCGAGCTGCACCGAGGCCCAAACAGCCAGGGCACTCCTCTCCTATTGCGATTGAGCAGATCTGAGTGATTGAGCTAATGCCAGAACATCACCTGCAGCTGAAGGGGGCAGCCAGGCTTCGACATTGACCCAATCAGCCGGGACACCCTCTAGTAGCAGCACGAGCAGGCCCAACGTATTGACGATCAAACTCCGTTTACGCCACTTCACTTTTTTGCCTGCGCCGTCTTCAGATATGCGAAGCCTATAGATCTCTGAGTTGACGATCGTCATTTTTACTGTATATATATACAGCTATCTCATGCCTCGATACCATCAGTTCTGAGAGTGAGATTTTGCAAGGTGACCCACAAATTAAGGAGAAAGACATGTCACAGAACGAGATTACACTGCCCCCTATCATCGTTACGCCTGATCCACCACTGCCTCAGCCTCCAGGTCCTATTCCAGGAGGTGGTGTGATTGCCAAGCCGCTGCCATGGGACGGTAAAGTGCCTGCAGACGCTGAAATTGATAAGTTCTTTAGTCAGCAAGGAATTAAAGGTGAGCAGTACACGATTTCTGTGGTGGCAACGGTAGCCACTACTCAACGAAACATTGAGCAAGCCTTTACGACCTATTTGCCGCAATTACCGGCAGACATTGACGCAGAAATTGCTGCTGCAGTCGGGCCCAATCCTTTATCCGCACTTGAAAAGGCCAAAACTGAAAAAAGTGTGGTGGATAACCTGATCACGCAGAACACTGCAGAACTGGCAAATGCCAACGCAGCAGCCAGCGCTTTTTTTGGCAGAAATGTGTTGGCAGTAGAAATTAAAAAAAGCGCAGTAGATTTTGTAAATATCTTTCAATCAAGACAAGATCGTGGCACCCCGCTCGAGGTTTTCAAAAGTTGGGAAGCGTCAGCTACCGCCGCCTATGCTGCGAAAATTATTGAGGAGAAGATCCGAATACTCACGGAAAAGTCAGCTGCACTTTTACAGACCGTGGCTACGGCGCAGGCTGAAGAGGATGCTCGCATTGCTGCAGAGGCAGAAGCTAAACGCTTGGCTGATGAGGCAGCGGCTGCAGAGGCCAAACGCTTGGCTGATGAGGCAGCGGCTGCAGAGGCCAAACGCTTGGCTGATGAAGCAGCGGCTGCAGAAGCCAAACGCTTGGCTGATGAAGCAGCGGCTGCGGAAGCCAAACGCTTAGCTGATGAAGCAGCAGCTGCGGAAGCCAAACGCATTGCCGAAGAGCAGGCTCGTATTGCTGCAGAGGCTGTTCGGACAGCTAATACATTCCGTGCGCCTGGCCCGCTTTCGGCTACCGCTCCCGTTATCATGACGGCTGCGGGAACGATTGCCGTTATCGAAGCGGCGACAGTTACCTTGCAAGCAGCTATCCGCTCCGCTGTTGCCGCGCTAACTAATTTAGCCGCTGGTACGGCTTCGGGGCTTTTGGTCGGCGTGTCAGCTTTGGTCTATTCACCCAAACTGGCTAACGGAGAGTTACCTGAGCGTTATGCTTTCAACACACCATTGTCGGATCTGACGCCTGAGCTTGGTAAAGACTTGCCAGCGATTGCGGCATCTGGTGGTACTGTTGATTTGCCATTTCGACTTAGCTCTAAAACAGCAGCAGATGGGCAGTCTGAAGTTTTTGTTGTCAAGACCGATGCTTTGACAGCATCGTCGAAAGTAAGAGTGGTATCAGCTGTTCTTGATGTAGAGCAGAACACCTATAGCGTGACGACGGGAGATGTACCACCCAGGATATTGACTTGGACACCGATTGTCAGTCCTGGGAATAGCTCAACAACATCGCCTGCTGAACAGCCAGCTCCACCCGTGTATACGGGGGCTGCAGTAACGCCCGTTGAAGGGAGGATAGATGCATTCCCGGCTGTTTCAGAAGCCAGTTTTGATGATTTCATTACGGTTTTTCCGGCAGACTCTGGTTTACCACCCATCTATACGATGTTCCGGGATCGGCGAGAAGATCCGGGCGTTGCAACAGGTGTCGGTCAACCTGTATCGGGGATCTGGCTAGGGGCTGCATCGCAAGGTGAAGGGGCTCCCATTCCATCGCAGATTGCTGATCAGCTTCGCGGCAAGGAGTTCAAGAACTTCAGAGACTTTCGGGAGAACTTCTGGAAAACTGTAGTCAATGATCCAGAGCTTGCCAAGCAATTTATTACCCCAAATAGAGATCGCATGATCACTGGTAAAGCTGCTAAGTCTAGAAAAACTGATACAGTGGGTAAACGTTCATCTTTTGAGATTCATCACATTGATGAGGTGGCAAAAAATGGAGATGTTTATAATGTTGACAATATGCGAGTATTGACGCCTAAGCGTCATATAGAAATCCATAAAGGAGTAAAATAATGGACCTTAAAAATAGTATTGCAGAATACACAGAGTCTGAGTTTTTGGAGTTCATGAAGGAAATATTTAAAGAGAACGTCGCCAAGACAGATGACCAACTAGACATACTCTTGGCGCATTTCGAAAAAATTACCGAGCATCCTGAAGGCACTGACCTTATTTATTATGCTTCTTCAGATGCAGATAGCACGCCTGAGAAAATTATTAATAAGGTAAAAGAGTGGCGATCCGCCAACGGTAAGCCAGGCTTCAAAACAGCTTAGGGAGGCGCTGATTTATTCGATTTTTCGTCCCTGCAACGCTCTGGAGGCCTTGATTTATCTGGGGGCAACAGCTGGGTTTTAGAATAAATCAGCGTCTCCTTAGCTTAAGTAAGTGCTGATTTATTTATTGCTCCCTATAAATCAAGGCGTGAGGCTTGACGGAGTGAAAACGGAATAAATCCGCGGTTCCTTAAGGAGACGCTGAACAATTAACCCGTTCGCACCGTCCCCATTTCCAAGCCGGTTTTTTTCAACCTGCCGGCCTTATTTTACGTTTCTCGAGCAGATTTCTGCCCTCATTTTGCTGAAAGGCGGGCCAGTCCCGCCTTTCAGACGGATTTATCCTGCCGTCTGTTGTAAATACCGCTTGGCCAGCATCAGATTGGCCAACCCAAACAAACTGAACAACTGCGCTGTATTCTTTTCCAGCCCACGGTAGCGAACCTTGCGATGATTGAAGCGCACCTTGATTACCTGGAAGGGGTGCTCGACCTTGGCACGCAGTTGCGCCTTGGCATATTCAATTTTGCGCTTGACCCGATACAGCACGCTGCCTTCGCCGTGCTGCTTGTAACTGCTTGGCCGTTCTGCAATCGACCAGATAACGTCCCGTTCAGCATGCTCCGGTCGCTTGGCCGCACCGGTGTATCCAGCGTCACCCGAAACATAGGTTTCGTCACCGTGAAGCAACTGGCCAACCTGGGTGACATCCGCCACGTTAGCGGCCGTCCCTACTACGCTGTGCACCAGCCCCGACGTGGCGTCTACACCAATGTGGGCCTTCATCCCAAAGTGCCATTGATTGCCTTTCCTGGCCTGATGCATCTCAGGATCACGCTTGCCTTCTCGGTTCTTGACCGAGGGCGGCGCGGCGATCAGAGTAGCGTCGACGATAGTGCCTTCCTTGAGCAGCAGCCCCCGGCTGGCCAGATGCTGGTTAATCGTTTCAAACAGCAGCCGGGTTAGCTGATGGACTTCCAGCAAGCGGCGAAAACGCAGCAAGGTGGTGGCATCCGGTGCAGACTCGCGACCCAGGTCGATACCCATAAAACCGCGGATGGCCTGGCTGTCGTAGACGGCATCTTCGCAACCTTCATCGGAGAAACCGAAACACTGCTGCACGACGTACATGCGCAACATGCGCGACACCCCTATCGCAGGGCGTCCGCGCTTGCCTGCGGTGTTGCTATAAAACGGCGCCACTTGCGCCTCCAGCAGGGCCCAGGGCACCAACTGTTCAAGGTCAGCCAGGAAGCGATCTCGGCGAGTCTGCTTTTTCTTGCCGGTATATTCGAGTTCGGAGAAGGTCTTCTGCACGCGCGTAACGCTCACGGAGAGGGAGGCTGTTGAAGGAACATAGTGTGCCAAGGGTGGGGACAGTTGGCTATTTTTGCAGCGCCTCCATAAGTGTCGGTGGCGCTCATTGGTCAAAAAATAGGTAGGAAAGCTTTCATGAACATGCAATCTTTCATTACGGCGGGGCAAAAATACGGTGCCCGCACGTTTCGGCACGTATTCTGGATAGCCACTTCCGTGGGTATTTCGCTTACTGTCACTTTACCCACGCAGGCGGCCAGCGACGCTGCAGTAGTCACGTCCTGGGGCAGGGTAAGCGAGCCATCCAGCCCGCCAGTTTGCAAGCAGATACAGGCCACACTAACGCCCAGGAACGGCTCACTGGACAGTGTCGACAGTGCGGCGCTCGACTCCCGACCTGACCAGGACAGAATCCAGAGTGCAATCGACGGTTGTGCCGCCGGACAAGCCGTCCAGCTTGTCAAGGGCACAGGTGACAACTCAGCGTTCCTCAGCGGTCCTCTGCAACTGAAGTCCGGCGTTACGCTGTGGGTCGACGAGGGCGTTACGCTTTTCGCGTCACGCAACCCCAAAGACTATGACAACGGCAAGGGCACCTGCGGAGTGACCACGGTCGCCAATCAGGACGCCTGCAGCTCGCTGATTTCTGCAAAAAACACCCGCGCCAGCGGCGTGATAGGAAAAGGCGTGATTGATGGTCGCGGCGGGAGTCTGCTTACCTCAGGGGCAAATGCCAATCTGCGTAGCTGGTGGGACCTTGTTTACCAGAAGACCTTGTCCAATGCTTACCAGCAAAAACCGCGCCTGATTCAGGTCAGTGGGGGGACAGACTTTGTCATCCAGGGGCTAACGCTGCAAAACGCGCCGGCCTTCAACATTGTGACTGACGGCGTGACAGGGGTGACTGTCTGGGGGATCAAGATTTTGAATCCCAGCCGCGTCTATACGGTTGAGGGTTATCACTGCCCGACCGGTTCGACGCCCGACCAGAAGACACCGGGCACCTGCTTTACCCCGGAAACCGTGAAGAACACCGATGGCTTCGACCCCGGCCAATCAAACAAGGTACTGCTGGCCTACTCCTATATCAGTACAGGCGATGACAACGTAGCGATAAAGTCCAGCCGCCTCCCCGGCAGCCGGGACCTGATGTTCGCGCACAATCACTTCTACTATGGGCACGGCTTGTCCATCGGCAGTGAAACCAACGGCGGCGTACACAATGTCAGCGTTGTGGATCTGGCAGCAGATGGCGCAGACAGCCAAGACGGCATTGGACTGAGAATAAAGTCAGGAGCCAAGAGCGGAGGAGCCGTAGACAGCGTCAGCTACGCGAACATATGCATGCGCAACGTCAAATTCCCGCTGGTGTTCGACACTCACTATGGCAGCGCCAGCGGAACCTCGTACCCTGACTTCAGCGGTATCACTGTCAAAGGCTTCCACTACTTGGGCAGCCCGAGATTCGGTGGCGGCAAAACGACGTTTGGCGGCTACAACGACAACGGCCAGAAACGCCCGATTTCCATCACGCTGGATAACGTTGTCTTTGACGGAACCCAACCCAGCTTCACCGGACTCACCTCGACCCACTTCATATTGGGGCCTGGACCGGTCAGTTTCGCCAACAAACTGGTGCCTTCGATAAAGGATGACATCACGGTGACCGGAAGTCCTGGTAACGGAACACCGGTCGATTGCACGGCAGCGTTCGTACCGATGAAATCCGTGGTGCCTGAGGCTCCGTTCTAGGGGGCCGGAGAGCAATGGAACAGCCAACCGACTTAAGGAGCCGCAGGACTCTCCTGCGCTCACGGTATTTAATTGCACTTTCTGTTCCATTGCACCCCTGACCCCAAAAATGGGGTTTGGGGATCAGTGCATTCGAGCTGTCATGTCCACGCCCAAGGCTCTCATTACCGTCAACATGGTTTTTAAGGTTGGATTGACCGGTAAAGCTGCTCTCGAGACAGACCTGTCTCACGCGCAAGCTCGGTCATCCCTTTGGCCCTTGCGACAACCCCCATAGCCTTCACGATGTACTCCGCATCCCCCGTCTCAAAGGCGTCAGAGATAAAAATCGCGATTGCTTCAATGCATAGGAATTTCAAAATGCCTATGTGTAGCGGCCTGCAATCGAAATGGCCCGGACCTGCAATCATCGCGTTTTTCGACCAGGATTGATTGCATCTATCCGAGCCAGCAAACCGGGATTATTTGCGAATGAACCTGCGTTCATCTGGTTCGACCTGCAATCGATTGTCATGAACCGGAATTATTTGCGAGTGATCGCTCGCCGCTTATGTCTCATTTGAGCACACCCTTGTGAGACGTATGGCCGAGACGCTTTTTGCGTCTCAATAGGGCGGTTTTTAATTTTTGATACAGTACGTTCACAAATTCTAGAGTCTAAAGAGACAAACTTGACGATGGCACCTTACGGAGGTAAGAGGTTGGAGCTTCCAACAGCAGCGCTACCGGGCTACCGGACTGAATCGTGTGATCGCAGTACAGGGTGCGGAGCAATGAAACAGAAAGTGCACTAAGCCGAGTGCATCCGCGTAAACCCCGCTAAAATCATCGGTTTTCAGTCGCATTTAATCCTGGTCGGCCGCTCTCGATTGCAGGTCGAAGTGGGTGGATGCAGGTTCGTTTGCAGTCAATGCTGGTTCGCGGTGCCGGATAGACGCAATTAATCCCGGTCGAAAAACGCGATGATTGCAGGTCCGGGCCATTTCGATTGCAGGTCGTTACAGGTACTGCGTATTTTCCGTAGCGCCGTCTTCAATCCAATCGAAGCCATCGCTCTGAACGCGTTGGCGCTTGGCGGGCGTGTCAACGTTCCCGGGCTATTTGATTCCGACAATGCCAAGCATGCACGCGTGGTACAAACCATCCTTGCGCGGGCCAGCCAGCACATGGAAGCTGGAGACCGTGACATTTCCGCAGAGGAGCTACATCAAATGCTGGCTCCCCGGAGCGAGTTCCTGCGCCATGTGGGATCTGCGATTGTCAACGGCATGAATGCCAGCTTTGAGGCAATTCCCGCCCTGGTTCGGAAGCTTGGATACGGTGAGGCTCCATTGGCCGAACGTATTCCGTATCAAGACCTGGCTGTGCCCGACACGTCGCGGCAGCCCGCACCCTGAATCAATAGTCGACGCGATCTACTGGACTTCACGAGCAGCCGTCAGGCGGGTAGCATGGTTTTTCATCGTGCTACCCTCGCCATCGCGGATGGTCCCACATTTGTCGGCACTACGGGTCAATCTGGGGCTACCGTCGACTGGGCAAGCGCAGATTTGGCTAAAGCGGACATCAATAACCTTGCTTTCTCTGGATGCGTCACATCATCTGGACCTACTTGCTCTACAACACCAAATCCTTCTGTGTGTATAGCTTTTGGTTTAAATAGCAGTTTTGCCGCCCCTGGCACTGAGGCCAGTAATGTCAGAGGATCATACAGGTTTAGCTTCGTCACCTTAGGCCAGATATCTTCAAACGAACTCTCTTTATTTTTATCCAGTTGTGCTGCTTCAATCTGTGCATTCGGCATGAACGTCCGAAAGAACCATGAGTCATCCAACCCGGGAAGCAATCCAGCTTGAATACCTTCCCAGAGGCCTTTCAACGCACTCTTCTGAACGTCTCTCAGGTAGTGGCCTACTGGATGTCCGCTCCCCGCTATCCCTTCGTAAAATGAAGGCGAAACCGCCGTTTTATAGGCCGCCTCCTTTGTCACTATACGAAGTGGAATGCCAAGCTCCTGCGCTTTCCGATAAAGACTGCGCGCAGCATCCATGTCGGTCGCATTGTTGTAAGCGCGTGCATCAGGCTGTACAAAACCATCTGCGTCCTTTAAAGGCTCGACGCCGCCCATGATGGTGATGTCATCAACCCGTTCGCGCACCATATCCGGGCAGGTAGTGATGAGAGCATTGATATCACTCATGCCTGCAATTACGACAATACCGACTCCATGTGGCGCACGGGCCAAGCGCCTGCTCATGTCCTGCAAGCTGTCACGGTGTATTTCACCAGGTCCAGCCCTTAAAGCATGACCTTCCAGTAAAAATTTGGCATGTTCCTTCGACTGAAGCGAATTCATCGCGTAATCCCGACCACGCGACACATGCACGTCATGCAACCCAAGCTTGTTGAACACGCCTTTGGCCATCTCGGCACGTTGAGAGCGAACTTCAGCATCACCCAGTGTTGCCACTACGTCCGTGATGTGCACAAAGCCCTCAGCCTGCAATTGCTTGCCCAAGGTGTAGGTCACGACATCATCCGGGTCCTTGTTAGGATCAGTGAAAAACCACGTATCCTTAGGTAACCGGGGCTTGTGTAATCTCAGTTCATTGATGGCCATGTTTTCGTCTGAGGTCAGATGAGAGTTACAGGCTCCCACTTGTGCAAGCATCGTGCGCTGTGCCGCAGTCAATAAAGCTGGCGCACTTTTCGACCGCTCCAAAACTGGGCTGCTCATGCTTGCTTGCTGAGAAAGTGCTGATTGCACGCTACTTTCCGATGGGGTACGTGATATTTGTTTTAACTGATCTAGGATGAGACGTGAGGTGGTATGGCCTGCGGTGATAGGACGATGCATTGAGTCGACCTCCTGGATAGATGAACCTGCTGTGTGGCAAGCAACGCCGTTTCGGTTTCATCACCAGGGTCAAGTGCAGCTCGCTCCGGGTTAGAACTGGGCAGCCTGCGGCTGCAAATTGTGGGATTTTGAAATCGGTTATCATAGCCGAAATCGAGTCGATCCCTCCTCAGCACAGGCTTACACATGGCGTCAGAGACCAAAAAACGTAAACGGGCGAGCCGGGCAAAAGCCAAGGCAAAGCAGACCCGTCTCCAACGCGCCGGGCATACCACCTTCGTTCCCGATACCGACTTTTTCTTCGATATCGATCCTTTGGGTGATGTCGATCTTTGTAGTTGCTGCCAGACAACGTATCTGAACGACATGTTTCCCGACGCTTCTTGCGTAAGCGTTTCGATGAGAGAAGGGCCAGGCGGATTCGCCATCACCGCCGTCATTCACCACGATGAGGAGCCGCCCTGCTGACGTGGCCTCTGCACCGCCTGCTTACAAACCTCGACCGCTCAAAAACCTCTTCACGGCCAACGGCTGCTGGGCAGATTTGCTGGAGGCCGGCGGTCTGCGCCAAATCGAAGTGGAGTCGATCAGCAAAATGCTCGCCTGCGGCACCTCGATACTGGGCGTCAAACACTACACCTGCGGCAACGACAGCTGCCCGCACGTCAAATACCTGTGCAACACCTGCCATTGCCGGGCCTGTCCTTCCTGCGGCAAAAAGGCCACCGACCAGTGGATCGCCGTGCAAAACAACCGTCTGCCCGACTGCCCCTGGCAGCATCTGGTGTTCACGCTGCCCGACACGCTGTGGTCCCTGTTCTTCTACAACCGCTGGCTGCTTGATGCGCTGTTTCGTCTGGCGGCCGATAACCTGATCTACACCGCCAAGCGGCGCGGTTTGCGCGTCGGGATTTTCGGGGCGCTGCACACCTATGTGTAACGACCTGCAATCGAAATGGCCCGGACCTGCAATCATCGCGTTTTTCGACCGGGATTAATTGCGTCTATCCGGCACCGCGAACCAGCATTGACTGCAAACGAACCTGCATCCACCCACTTCGACCTGCAATCGAGAGCGGCCGACCAGGATTAAATGCGACTGAAAACCGATGATTTTAGCGGGGTTTACGCGGATGCACTCGGCTTAGTGCACTTTCTGTTTCATTGCTCCGCACCCTGTACTGCGATCACACGATTCAGTCCGGTAGCCCGGTAGCGCTGCTGTTGGAAGCTCCAACCTCTTACCTCCGTAAGGTGCCATCGTCAAGTTTGTCTCTTTAGACTCTAGAATTTGTCAAGGCCATACCGCGCGGGTCTGCCAGCGGGTCCGCCGGGCAGGGTGCATCCAGCGCCGACAGCGCTTTGAAAGGTCCGGGTTCGCCGTCGACAATGACATGCGCCAGTGAGGGCTGGTGCTCGATAATCCCGGCGGCCATCTCGCGAAAATCGAAGTCCCTGGCCTTCACGCAGCAACTGTCGCCAGACCTTGCGCATGCCATATACATGGAAGTGCTCATCCCAGACTCGCTGGATGTGCTCACCCAGTTCCTGGTCACGCTGCGCACGCGCTGACTGCTGGCTGGGGTCAGCCTGCTGAGCAGCGTACCGGTAGTACGTCGACGGGGCGATTGGCAACACCTTGCAAATCGGCACGACCCCGTAAGACTGGCGGTTTTCATCAATAAACGTCTTCATCGTTTGAATGGGCGGTCGAGCTCCGCCTGGGCAAAATAGGCTGAGGCCTTACGCAATATCTCGTTAGCTTGACGCAACTGACGGTTCTCACGCTCCAACAGCTTGACTCGCTCACGTTCGACTGTGCTCAGCCCATCACGCTGGCCGCTGTTGCGCTCAGATTGGCGAACCCACAGCCGTAATGTCTCGGGCGTGCAGCCGATCTTGGGGGCAATGGCACTGAGGGTGGCCCACTGCGACTCGTACTCAGGAAGGTGTTCGAAAACCATCCTGATGGCCCGCTCACGGACCTCTGGGGAGTACTTCGGTAGTTTTTTCATCGCTCCATCCTCTCAAAGGTTGGAGTCTCCGAGAAACCCGGGGCGGTTCAATACCTTGGGCCAGCAACTCTCCACCCTTATGGGCAAGGAGTAATACAAGCCATGGGAGTACAGCAGACGGATGGCTGCGGTTCAGCTGCGATCGTGCCTCCTTGGTTTTGAGAGCCAGCCATATTATTAGCGCCATCGTCGGCATGAACAAGGGGTGCTTGCAGAGAAATGACAGTAAGACCGGCTAAGGCCGCAAACTTGATTTTAGAGAAAGTGCAATTAAGTTTCATAGAATCCATCTTGTCTGATCAGAAAGTTTGAAAAAAATTGGAAATCTTCCATTAGGGAAGGTCTGAAAAAGCCTTTTCTTCAAAAGTCGAAGCCAGTAAATACAGGCGCTCCAGCCCGGTTCCTCTCCAAAAAAATGGGCTTTTTCAGAGGATACATTAGTGGTAAGTTAAGTACAACGGTTCCGTGCATAGGAGAATCCCGGCCAGGCACACCAACCCCTCAACTCGGCGTCAGGCCGCTCACCAGCACCCTGTCAGAGGACACGGGCAGGCGTTGCCTCCAGCCATTCTCTGGTTTGCCGCGACAACGCGTTGGATCGTAGCAACCTCTGGCGTCCGGATTCCGCAGGAGATGCGGGCGGCGGCAACTCCGGACTGTTCGCCGAGCTGGCACTGCGACTGGAGTCATGTTCGCGCTCAGTTACTGGCTCGCCGTCTGTGCGCCACTGCCAAAAAAAATTTGATGGTCCTGCTCCGTTGATACCCGGCATATAGACTCTCCACTCCTGATCTCATGGTTGCGAACTGTTCCGGCTTCGGCAATTGGACATGAGTTGGCGATCGGACATAAGTGGTTCCACGACTGATGCATATGGGGTCGATAGAGAAAACGGACAAAATCGTACTACAAGGGCTTCCCCATTGAGCACAAGCCCAATAGTTTCTGTTTGACTCCGCTGCATGTGCCGGATCGACTGAAAGAAGGTGAAGGACTGCGGTACTACAAACGGTCATCTTGAGCTGATCGCTCGGACCCTGATGAAAGACGCACGTGAGGGCCTCGTTCGCTAATCGGGACTGAATTTCCCATACGATTTTTCAGGTATCCCTCACGCAGGTCCAACCCGCTTCACATCAACGACGGCAGTGCACATTGATCCTTTTATCCGCTCATGATCCTCGCCCTAACGCCTTAGAACTGGGCAGCCTGCGGCTGCAAATTGTGGGATTTTGAAATCGGTTATCATAGCCGAAATCGAGTCGATCCCTCCTCAGCACAGGCTTACACATGGCGTCAGAGACCAAAAAACGTAAACGGGCGAGCCGGGCAAAAGCCAAGGCAAAGCAGACCCGTCTCCAACGCGCCGGGCATACCACCTTCGTTCCCGATACCGACTTTTTCTTCGATATCGATCCTTTGGGTGATGTCGATCTTTGTAGTTGCTGCCAGACAACGTATCTGAACGACATGTTTCCCGACGCTTCTTGCGTAAGCGTTTCGATGAGAGAAGGGCCAGGCGGATTCGCCATCACCGCCGTCATTCACCACGATGAGGAGCCGCCCTGCTGACGTGGCCTCTGCACCGCCTGCTTACAAACCTCGACCGCTCAAAAACCTCTTCACGGCCAACGGCTGCTGGGCAGATTTGCTGGAGGCCGGCGGTCTGCGCCAAATCGAAGTGGAGTCGATCAGCAAAATGCTCGCCTGCGGCACCTCGATACTGGGCGTCAAACACTACACCTGCGGCAACGACAGCTGCCCGCACGTCAAATACCTGTGCAACACCTGCCATTGCCGGGCCTGTCCTTCCTGCGGCAAAAAGGCCACCGACCAGTGGATCGCCGTGCAAAACAACCGTCTGCCCGACTGCCCCTGGCAGCATCTGGTGTTCACGCTGCCCGACACGCTGTGGTCCCTGTTCTTCTACAACCGCTGGCTGCTTGATGCGCTGTTTCGTCTGGCGGCCGATAACCTGATCTACACCGCCAAGCGGCGCGGTTTGCGCGTCGGGATTTTCGGGGCGCTGCACACCTATGGACGGCGGCTCAACTGGCATCCCCACGTCCACCTGTCGGTGACCGCGGGCGGCCTGGATGAGCAGGGCGTCTGGAAAAATCTGTCGTTCCACAAAGAGGCCCTGCGGCGGCGCTGGATGTGGCTGGTGCGCGATTACCTGCTGGGACAGCCGCTTTCGCAACTGACGATGCCGCCGCCGCTGGCCCACATCCACTGTGAAAGCGACTGGCACCGTCTGATACTGACCGCTGGCGGCCAGCACTGGCACATCCACTTGTCGAAGAAGACGGAAAACGGCCGAAAGACCGTCAATTACCTGGGCCGCTACCTGAAAAAACCGCCGATCTCGGGCAGTCGTCTGGCGCATTACACCAACGGGGCCACGTTGAGCTTCACCTACCTGGATCACCGCACACAGACCTATCAGCAGGAAACGCTGAGCCAGGCCGACATGCTGCGCCGGGTGGTGCAGCACATCCCGGAAAAGCATTTCCGGATGATCCGGTATTTTGGTTTTCTGGCCAATCGGGTGTGTGGGAAATACCTGCCGAAGGTGTATGAAGCATTGAAGATGGCGACGCCAGGACCGACACCGAAGCTGTATTTTGTGCAGATGGCCAAAGCCTTTCTAAACGTCGATCCGTTCCGTTGCGTGCTGTGTGGCGCGCGGATGGTATACACGGCGGCAATCAGCGGGCTGACGGTACAGGGACTGGTCCTCAACGCTCAGGCGATCGCGCAGATGAGGTACGTGAAGCCCTGACAGGGGGAAGGTGCGTCCGCACCTAGGCTTCGCGGTGAAATAACCTGCATTAACGCTGATTTATAGGGATTTTCACTGCATAAGTAACGCATCAGCGTCTTCCTACACATCGCTATGAAGGCATGACGCCTCCTTCCAAGCGTCAGCTTGATGCATAGGCATTTTGAAATTCCTATGCATGAACCTCAACGCTCAGGCGATTGCGCAGATGAGGTACGTGAAGCCCTGACAGGGGGTAGGTGCGTCCGCACCTAGGCTTCGCGGTGAAATAACCTGCATTAATGCTTGTTGATAGGGATTTTCACTGCATAAGTAACGCATCAGCGTCTTCCTACCCATCGCTTTGAAGGCATGACGCCTCCGTCATAGCGTCAGCCTGATGCATAGGCATTTTGAAATTCCTATGCATGGACGTACAGCTAACGGCGTGCCGCCATAACCCGTCAACTCAAGCCGACCAACAGCACATAAACCACTGCCTGGTCGCAATTAACTCATTCAACCACGCCCCATCATGAACAATCGTCATGTTCCTCTTTTAACGGCTCTCCAGCTTGCGGCCCCTGCGGGACCGCAGATATCTGATGTACACCGGATTGCACACCAGGAGCGCGATGATTTGCAGCCTGGCCCGGAGCGGGTTGTGGGGTAGTTGAACCGACTGGGCCATGTGCCCCAGTCGCAGCCTTGGCAGGCTGACGGGTGACCCTGAGAACACTCACAGTGGATGGTTGAGAGACTTCAGTGAGAATGTGCGTGTAGCTGGCCACCGTTCTCACCGAAACGCCGGCGAGTGTCGCAATGGCAGAACGTACCAATGCTTTGCCCTGGTCTTGAAGCTGCCTGCACGCAGCACGGATTTTCGATTCTGTGGCTTTGTGCCGCAGCTCATTGGTGCGCTTCGCAGCGAGGCTCTGCCGCTCGGTGAGCGACAAGCTGCCATCGAGCTGCATTGCCCCTCGGTGGCAACGGCGATCACCGGTGTAGCGATCCCACGTCCAGCGACCTACGGATTTGACCGTGGCGCGTATCGACGACAGCGGCAGGTTTTCCGAAAAACCCTGTTTTAGAAAGCTGTTGTGGTTGTACGCATACGCATCGAGCGAGCGCATGAACGACTCGAACGAACCCAGCTCGCGCTCGCGATTGACGATGCTGTACGCAAAATAACGCAGCTGCTCGAACAGGATGCAGTGGCGCGAATGGCTGACCTGGTCAAGCTTGGGGCCTGTGGCCCACGGCTTGACGGTCAACTCCACCGCGCTCGCCAGTTCGCCCAGTTCGTACACGTGGCTGTGAAATTCGGTCGTCTCCCACCAGGGATGGCCAGGTGTTTTGGCAACCGGGCCACCGTGATAGTCCACGTCCGCGTCGAGGCGAGCCGCAAACGCGGCATAGATCGCTTTCATGTACTGAATCGGCTTGGCCCGTGCATTCTCTGTCGTGCATACGGACGGCACGGCATAGAACAACTGGGAATGGCCGCTTTTGCGGTTGCGCACCATCAGGTTCGGCGCAGGCAACCCGGCATCGTCCCAGGCCAAGGCGTTGGCATGGTCCAGGTCGAACACCAGCCAGGACACCATGCCGGGGCGATTGACCTGCATATAGGGATAACGCAGCGCGTATTCACGAGGACGGACGCGAGTCGCGGTTTTGTCGTCACTGCACCGCGCGAGGTACGGCGCTTCCAGCAATAACCGGTTGAGCGCAGTGCCGTCTTCGAAGAAACGGGCAGGCGGCATGTGGGTGCTGCTGGCCAGCGGATCGGTTTTGGCCGTGGATGAGGTCGCGAGGGCAAGACTGTTCGCGTTGTCGTGGCTCATGCTTCACCGCCTTGGCTAACTGGTTGGCCAACGCGGTGAAAGGGTGTGACGCAAGGGGTCAACTGGGGGGGCAGGGTGCTGTCATCGAGGTCGCACAGCAGCTGAAAAATCTTTTCCATAAGTCCACCGTTCAGCGGTGAACTGAAGGCTTCACTTTTGACGGCTTGCACAAAACCGCAGTGAACGCCATAATCAGCTCACGTTATGTGTGTTGAACAGGTGTTCCCATCTCTAAGGGCCTGTTCAAGATTTTCCAAAAAGCCCCGGCGCCAACCGGGGCTTTTTGGTTTCTGCATTTTGTGAATCTACATCGTCGCTTTCCTGCAAATAAAACTGTGCCGGATAGTAGCATGGGAGCCTCACTTTTCGCGTTACAAAATCCGCTGTTTTCAACGAGCTAGGACGCTCTCCTGGGCACCATCGGCCCTTCATGGCTCGATTTGCTCAAGTACCGTGTGTAAAGCCCGCGCCGGAACCTCTGAAAATCAGCAGCGTCAAGCCAAGGGGCACTGGCCTCCCACGCGTCCCGAGGCGCACCTTCTAGCCGATCCTGGCTGACCAGCAGATACGCTTCGTCGTTGCGCCCATCGTCGTTGCGGATGAATTCACAAAGGTGGTTTGTCATTGTTGCCATTTCCTTGTTCGCGTTTCGGTGCCAACGGCTGGATGCAGAACAGCCAGGCCCATAGCGACCGGCTGGAGCATCAGCAAGGGGTAGGGCGCAGTCGGCCCAGGACGTGCAGGATTTCATTTTCAAAGGCCACTTTTGATTCGAGGTCGCCCAGCTGCGTATGGCGTTCTGCAACGCACCTCAGCAAGCCAGGCAGGTGGCCGCACTGGGGCAGCTCACGGCCGTTCGTGACCCGATAGCTTTTGTGATACTCCGTCGCGATGTAACCCTGCGTCTCCAATGACCGCAGGGCTTCGCGCACCGGCATCCGGCTGACCTGGAAGGCATTGGCAATGGCTTGCTGCGTAAGCCGTTCACCCGGTTCAAGTCGTCCATCCATGATGGCTTCGCGAAGCACTTCTTCAATGGTCTCGCGGGGCAGCGCTATTGGCTGTGCCAAGCCGTAGGCCAGGTGTTCAAGCACCTGCTGAGCGTGCAGTTTTTGCGTTCTGTGGTTAATCATGTCCTTCACCTATTTAACGAATGCGTACTGCCCCCTGCGCTGTAGAGCTGGGCTCAGCGCTGCACATGATTGACGGGGTTGTGATGTGTATCAGGAACCGCTTGAGAGCCCGGAGGACCTGGATGATGCGCTCCTGGCCGAACTGGAGTTGGGGTGACGGAATTTTCTGGGGTTTCCCCCCTTAAGGTGTCTACTTGTCGCCGGCGACCCTGCTGGACTCAAACGAAGCGCTGTCATCTGCGGTGTACACATCCCAAGGGACTTTCACCCCGTTGACCAGAAAGCCCCAGTCACAGGATTTAGGGCGAGTGATGAACAGGGTGTAAGCACCGCCTGCTGCCACCTGGTCGATACGGTGATACTCACCAGGACGCAGCGCTGCGCAGGTGCCTGTTCTGCGCTCGATGCGCTCAGTGACCTGTCCATGGGTATTGATCATGATCAGACGCTGCTCGACGTACTCACCCTGCAGGATGATCGTGCGGGCGTGCCAAGGGTGGTCGTGCAGGTCGCGATCACGATCCTCGCGCAAGATGTGGTGGACCCGAACCGACCAGGGAAACCAGCGATGTTTGGGTTGCTGCCTGACGCGATCATAGCCCTCGAACAGCCACCAGCGGCCCATGTAGCGTTCCTGACCATCGGCCGAGGTGATGTGTTGGTAAGGCGTACGCTGGGCACGTCGAATGATCCAGGCGGCGACGCATGGACGCGACACGATCACCGCAAAAGCTCGCCAAAGAGTCTCTTTCATGGGGGCTCCAATCAGCAAAGTTAATCGTCATAAGGCGATGACGAATACAGACGGTGGCAATAGGCATCCGCTCGTCTGTTGTCTTCATCCGTTTGACGGTCGTCCCACCCGTCAAGAATGAACATCACACCCAGGTATTTCTGGTTGGATTCCTTGCCCAGACACGACTGGACCCAATCAACCTGATAACGCACGTAGTCGATATCGGTACTGCATTGGATGGCTTCTGCGTGGGCCGTTGGAGACGCCAGCCAGTGCCTCATGTTCTGCAGCAGTGCCCGGCAATCATCGACACCAATATCTCGGGTGACATGCCCAGCGGGGGGAAGGCCGTACAAGCCAAGCCCTCCATATCGGCTAAATACCGCAAACGTGTTTTTCGCGATGTGAAACTTCAAAACCTTCCTTGAAAACCAGGGATCACTTTGAGGTCTGTAACTCATCGGCTGCGCTCCTGCCCGTGTGGTCTATTAATCCCAGTCGAACGGCGCCGGCGAATAAGATCCGTCGTCGAAATAGGGCGGTGCCTGGTCGTGGCGTGGTGGAACAGCCGTTGTGGCTCTAGGTGCAGGCGCCTTGCCCTTCACTTTCGGTGCTCTGGCCGGATCGATGTGCTGCGCCTGGTAGGCTTGCAACCGCTTGCTGCCGACGGTCAGATCCAGCGCCGTGGACGATTGCGCCACGTAGCCGCTTCCGCGCTTGGGCACATGCTCCAGCGCTGTGTGCCATAACAAGGTGCTGCGCACTGCCGCTCCAGGACGGCGACGCCAGATCAGCCGCCACTCTTCTCCCAGCTCGTTCAAGACGACCAACGTCGGATCTGTCAGCACCAGGTTTTCAAGGTCTGAACGGCCAGGCTTCATCGCCAGGTGGTACAGAATCTGCTGCACGCGGTCCGCGCGCGGATAGCTGCGCCGAATGTGAGCAGGTGCACCGGCCAACAAGGTGTCCAGCGATGGCGGGGCCACCTCGATGAAGCGGTTGATCCGGATCGCTTCCTTGGACAGCTTGTCAGCATCGTGAATGTACAAGGAGCTGCCGCGAATCACTTGTCCGTTGAACAGCGTGATGTTTTCCCCCTCCTTGAGCTGCTGCACTTCCTCGACGCTGACTTTCTTCTCATCTTTCAGGCTCAGTGTGTCTGCTTCCTCCCAGCTGGCCCCCATGATTCCGGCCTGACGCACCATACCGCTCATCACTGGCAGGTATTCGGTGCCGGCCATCAACTGCAGTATTTCGAGAGTGTCCTTGGGGTCCATGATCTTGCCGGTGATTCGGACCCCCATGTTCCCGATCAGCGTCCACACCTTGTCGCCGGCCGCCGACTTGAGGCGCTGCGCCTCTTGGCTGGCCAGGAGCAGGCAAAACCCCAGGGAGCGTACCTGCGTGGCCAGCTCACCGAGCTTTTCGGTGTAGTAGGCCCCGACCTCGTCGCAGATCCACAAGAACGGAAAGCGGTCCTTGTACTTGCGGATCACCAGGATGTCTTCGGGTTTGCCCTCCAGTTTCTCCCCCAGATCCTGGCTCAGGATCATGGCCAACTGCGACACGTACAGACGCCCAAGAGTCGCGGCCTCGGTCGAGGAGATTTCCAGCGCAGGAATCAGGACCACCAGGATGCGGTCGTTATGCACCACGTCCTTGAGGTCTATGTCGCCGGCGTCACGGGCAAACACATGGCCGTAGGTGTCATTGAACAAGGCCAGCATGCGGGTGAATTGCTGGATCAGAAAACCATGCTGATCCAACGCGGTGGTCGCCCATTCCTCCGGCGAATCCACCTTGGCCAGGTCAAAACCGGACAATGTGCCCAGGTAGTTTTTCAGGGGTAACTGGGCGTCTTCGTGCCATTGCTGTTCCACCGACTGGATGTAGAGCTTGGCAATGGCCCGCAACGGCAAATGCGCCTGGATCGTGCGCTGGGACATGACCGTGCCTTCACGCCGGCACTTGTACACCAGGGAGAACACCAAAGCCTGAATCATGGCCCGGGCTTTCTCTTGCCAGCCCGCATCGTTGCCCGCAGGGGGCAACATCGAATCCATCAGGTTGATGATGTAGGTTTCCTGAGCAATACCAAACGCGTTGACGGTATTGGTCTGCCCTCTGCTTTTGTTGTCCTCGAGCAGTTCCTGCGCCCTGGAGCGGCCCCCGGTGATGAAGTTCATCATCCGAACGTCGTCTTCACGACCAAAGCGCCGGGCCAGGGACACGATCGCGGCGGCCACATCATTTTGGGCCTTGCCGTCCGAATAGATCAGGCCCTTTCCATAGCCCAGCTGGCCCAACACGTACCCCAGCAGTGCTTCGGTTTTGCCGGCACCGGTTGTACCGAACATCAGAATATGGCGGGTCATGTCATCCAGCGACAGCCACAGTTCACGCCCGGCGTCCCGACCGCGCAGGTACCCCATGTACAGGATGCCCGCTGCCTTGAGCATCACCGTGCGCATGGCCGTGACCGGCAAGAAACCCAGCAGCTTGCCCGTCACCTGGCGTTGCGTCGAAGGGTCGAGGCAGTCCATGTCTGAAGGCATGCGCATGGGCATCTGCCAGGGTTCGAGCAGCATGACAGGTGACCAAACCAGCAAGGCCGGCAGACTGAGCCACAGGCTGACCGGGTACAGGACGCCTCCCACCACAGACCCGGCAAGGCCCAGCGTCAGACTACCGGGGCCCATCAACCACTCAGCCAGTGCCGAGTGGTAAACCCGCCGATTTAGACGCGTGCGTTCGACGGCGTAGTCATTGGGGCGCATTCGACACCTCCTGAACCTGGCGGGCAGGTTGCTCATCGAGGAAGGCTTTAAGCCTGATCGGGTCACGCAACAGCGTCTGCGGCACATAGCGCCCATCGTCGCTGATCACCCAAGGCGTGCCCGGTATGCGATACGCCTGATAGGCCGTCTGGTTGATCCCCAAGGCCTTTTCTGCCACATCGCACGTGCCTGCTGGTTGCGCCGCTTTCACTTCCACCCCTTCCGACGCCGGCTTTAACTGGGGTTTCCCAAGGTTTACACCCTCGGGGGCTGCATCAAACAGGCGATCCCACGCGTTTTTGCGCTGCTCAGGCGGCAGGCACAGCACGGGCGTAATGGCGGCGATCGACTTTTCCTTACCAATCACCGGCACAGGAAACACCACCACATTGAAGGCGTCGGAGAGCGTGTTGAGGGACGACTCCAGACGCTGGCAGTTCGGACAGCCAGGGTCCGAAAAGACATACAGCGTGCGCGCGTGACCGCTGGAATAGTCAACGGTGAACAGCTTGCGCTCCGCAGCGTTGTGCAGCTTTTGAGGGAGTGTGGCCCGAACCTCCCTGGGCAATGTCCAGCCATCGCCAGGTGCCACGTCTGCAGCGGACTGGCGTGGCTCAGAAGCGATCGTCGCCGGCGCGCTGCGCTTGGCCAGGTCCGGCTTGGGGGCGCTCGGGACTGAGGGCGTGATGACCTGCGCCGCCGGCATTGCAACAGGCCATTCAAGCGCTCGGCCAAGCCATGAGGCACCGAGGCAAAGCACAACCAACAGCACGAACACGCCCATCAGACGCCGCAGGGTCTTGCGTCGTCCATGGCGCAGCAAAGCCCGCGACAGTGCGGTCAGTAGCTCATGGGTTTCGTCACTGTCATGGGTTTCAAGAGAGAATTCAAAACCCTGAACATCGCGGCAGACCACACCGTCATTGCTCAGATAAAACGAGTGCTGATGGCGAAGGTCCAGGGTGCAAATCGTGCGTGTCACGATGCCTTCTTCCTGATCTGCCTGATAGACAACCAGCTGATCGCCTTGAATGTCCACCGAAAACGGGGCGCGCAAAGATGCCGAGGCCATGGGGTTTCCTCTGATAGAAGATGAATTCAATTGAATGGAACAGTGTCAGAAAGGGGATATGAAGGGCGCGGCGAGACGTAGCGCTTCAGGCTGGCTCAGTTAACTCAGTAGGCTGCACGGCATACACCGCCGTCATGACAGGAAGGTCAGAGGCCTCCCGGCGTTTAGGCGTGATGACATGTCGCGCAAATACCAGACCGATGCTTTCCAACTCGGCCTGCAAGCCATCGATGGCCTGGGTCACCATCAACCCAGGACGTGGCAACCCCAGCTTACTGGCATGGACTTCTGCCCGCGCCTGAGCCTGAACACCAGCGCCTTCCACAAACACCTTGGCCGTGTCGGCACTGTGCAGCGCATACCACAAAGTACGGTTAACCCCCTTGAGCCAGCGAAAGCGCGCCGGCGCCAAGCGCAGATCGCGGCCATACAAGGCCACCAGCGCGGTGCGCATCGATCTATGGCTTTGCAGCCACTCACTGACGCCCGGTGCTTTTGCAACGCGATCAAAACCCTCGTCGGCCAGGCCGTACAGCGGCGTCAACGAGAAGGTCTTGCGCCGCAACAAGCCTTTGATCATGCAGGAACGGTTCAGGTCATCGAGCAACCGGGTCGCTGCCTTGCGGTCATTGAGGAATACCTGCAGACCGAATACGGCCAGCAAGGCCCGTTCATAGGGTGTCAAGTCCAGAAGGCCATCATGAACATCTCCGACCTGTTCCTCGAACACCGCACGAGCGGCCTCCCGATCCAGCACTTTGCGCTGCACCAGGTTGTAACGTTCAGCAAACTCCTCAGGCTTTAGCGCCCAGGCATTGCTGGGAGAGGTATCGTTCATCAGGCCATCGGGACCAGACGCAGCCAACACCGGGATGACCGAGGGTGCGAAACGACTCACCAGGCCAGGAAGCGTGTGAATGTTCACCAGGCGTTTGCTGCGAAACGGCAGTACCGGATGCTGCGCCAGCCCCCAACTGCTCACAATCACCAGCGGTATCATGAACAGCAGCAGAATTCCACTGGTGGCGTTCATCACCTCAAGCCATTCATCCAGCGTCACGGCCTTGGCGTGGTTGGCCACGTCGGCCAGCAGGTTGATCTTGCCACCGGCCCAGGCATGGATGAAGGGAAAATCCACCATTTTCCATAACCAATAAAGCGTCCAGGTGGTCCAGTACACGAAGATATCGAAGAACATCCAGCACAACAGGACGGCTGCACAAAGCGCCAATAACATCTGCGCTTGCTCGCCCTCCCATGCACCTTGGGATTGTCGATTTTGCATTGCGATGCCCCACAAATAGTCGCACCGCCCGGAGTGGGCGGTGTGAGAGAAAGGTAAAGCGCGTCGGGAACAGCTGCGGAGGGGTTATGGCTTCACGCCAGGCGTGGGATCTGCACGTTCAGATCACGTTCAAGCGCTTCGAGCCGATCATGCACATAGCGATTGAACGGTTGCGGGGTGCTGTACTGCTTGTGCTCCATAGCCCCGAGCGTGTCGTACCAGCGTTGCGCCCATGGGGTGGCGATCTCGATACGCGGCAGGTCTGGAAACTTGGTATAGAGGCGCAACATGCCGTTGCCTTCGACCTCGCGGTTGGTCCAGTCGTCCATGGTCAGGGCCACCACATCGACCTGACCTTTGCGAATCCTGTGAACATACAGGATGGTGCCGTTTTGGGTATCGATGCCTAGGGAGGCGCTGCAAAAATAGCCAACTGTCCCCACCCTTGGCACACTATGTTCCTTCAACAGCCTCCCTCTCCGTGAGCGTTACGCGCGTGCAGAAGACCTTCTCCGAACTCGAATATACCGGCAAGAAAAAGCAGACTCGCCGAGATCGCTTCCTGGCTGACCTTGAACAGTTGGTGCCCTGGGCCCTGCTGGAGGCGCAAGTGGCGCCGTTTTATAGCAACACCGCAGGCAAGCGCGGACGCCCTGCGATAGGGGTGTCGCGCATGTTGCGCATGTACGTCGTGCAGCAGTGTTTCGGTTTCTCCGATGAAGGTTGCGAAGATGCCGTCTACGACAGCCAGGCCATCCGCGGTTTTATGGGTATCGACCTGGGTCGCGAGTCTGCACCGGATGCCACCACCTTGCTGCGTTTTCGCCGCTTGCTGGAAGTCCATCAGCTAACCCGGCTGCTGTTTGAAACGATTAACCAGCATCTGGCCAGCCGGGGGCTGCTGCTCAAGGAAGGCACTATCGTCGACGCTACTCTGATCGCCGCGCCGCCCTCGGTCAAGAACCGAGAAGGCAAGCGTGATCCTGAGATGCATCAGGCCAGGAAAGGCAATCAATGGCACTTTGGGATGAAGGCCCACATTGGTGTAGACGCCACGTCGGGGCTGGTGCACAGCGTAGTAGGGACGGCCGCTAACGTGGCGGATGTCACCCAGGTTGGCCAGTTGCTTCACGGTGACGAAACCTATGTTTCGGGTGACGCTGGATACACCGGTGCGGCCAAGCGACCGGAGCATGCTGAACGGGACGTTATCTGGTCGATTGCAGAACGGCCAAGCAGTTACAAGCAGCACGGCGAAGGCAGCGTGCTGTATCGGGTCAAGCGCAAAATTGAATATGCCAAGGCGCAACTGCGTGCCAAGGTCGAGCACCCCTTCCAGGTAATCAAGGTGCGCTTCAATCATCGCAAGGTTCGCTACCGTGGGCTGGAAAAGAATACAGCGCAGTTGTTCAGTTTGTTTGGGTTGGCCAATCTGATGCTGGCCAAGCGGTATTTACAACAGACGGCAGGATAAATCCGTCTGAAAGGCGGGACTGGCCCGCCTTTCAGCAAAATGAGGGCAGAAATCTGCTCGAGAAACGTAAAATAAGGCCGGCAGGTTGAAAAAAACCGGCTTGGAAATGGGGACGGTGCGAACGGGTTAATTGTTCAGCGTCTCCCTAGGTACTTGCCATCACCTTCGTGGTACATCTCATTGGCAGCGTCTGGATCAAAGAACTGGCTGGCCTTGATAGCCGTCGTGATTTTCTTCAGTAGGCGGCGGCGACTAAACACTCCACGGAAAAATATAAACAACGAAATTAAAATAGGAGTCCATATTATACCCGACAAAACTAATGCCTCACTGCCGAACTTACTTGGCATAGAGCCTATAGCCGCGATCAAAAACAAAATTGCGAATATGAGCAAAAATGGAAACGCTATCAAATAAAGCCCTTTGAAGACCACGATCCACCCTTCTTTCGCTGTTTTCAGGCGCTGTACTTTCATGATTTCTCTCCTGTTTCCTTTTCCCTGAGTACTTTAGCGGCTGCCAGGCACTCAAGGGCAAATTGAACGCGGTAATCCGCTACCCGGTACAGATAATGTGACTCGTCACGCAGATAGTTTCTAAACCCCGACCACGACATACCGATCAGTTGGGCCGCGCCTCGGCGGCTGAGCCCGGCTTGATCGATCAACCCACATAAATAGCGCGGGTCAGGCTTGTGGTGAATCGCATTGGGCGTCATTGAATGACACATCTCGTTAGCTGGACACTACCTAGACAATAGCGGGTGACAACGAGACCCACGACACCATTTGTCCGATAGCCGTGATCGATGGTCGCCGTTGCTACTGAATTCCATCCCCATTGCCACCTGCGCCAGGCTTCCTGGGTTGCAGTTTAACGCCAGGGGTACGTTGCGCCCCAGAGCCAGCAGCACCAAACATTCCTTTCATGTTATCGACCATGCCGCCCATCAGGTTGGCGCCTTCTCGACCGCCCAGGAACGAGATCACGTAGTCCGCCAGGGACGCCTGCAGGCCAAAGAGTCGAGTCACACCAAAGGTCGCAATGCGGGCATAGATCATCAGCCATCCGATCATCTTGAACAATCCCACGATCGAGTCCGCGTTGGCATTGGCCAGCGCCGAGGCGAATAACAGATTCAGGATCGTTCCCCCACCGATTACGGCCACCGACGCAAAAAAGAACCCCAGTACCATCAACGAGGGCCGCAGCATCATGTCGATCAGGAAGATATAACCGTAGGTACTGCGACTCCCCTTGTCCTCTTCGGCTCCCAGGTGCGTGGCAGCCCACATTGAGCCCGCCGCACAGCCCACCAGCACACTGACGACCCAGTTGAATATACCCACCATCCAGAACAGAAAGGGTACAGCAGGCAGAAATACGGCCAGCGAAAAACCGATGGCCAGCAGGGCGAACATGACGAAATAGAACATCGGGGCCAGCGCACCCAGCACATCTTTCACCACCGCTCCTACATCCACCGCAAATATCTTGGCCCCCCAGCCCAATGGCGAGTTGCTGGCCGACGAGGCCGCTGCCCAAGTTCCGGCATACCCCGCCATCAAGGTTTCAACAGTCCCCAGCGTGTAATCACCAATGGTCTGCATCTTGATGAGTGGGTTCACTTGGTTAGAAAAACTGGAGCTGTTCCCTGTCGTCGAAGTTGCTATTAAGTTGGTGATCGTCTGCATAGGATTTTTGAAAAAACTCACAAACACCGAATTCGGGTCATTCGCCGTCGCTGCCGCCCCGTCATCCTTGGCCGTCTGCGTCCCCAGCGGCGCGGTGAAGGTACTGTTCTGCACCTGCGATTTGTAGGCTGCGAACACCTGGTTATACAAGTCGCCGGTGCCGTGCTCGCCCAGATTACTCATCCCCGTGACAACCGGGGTCGAGCTGGCCACGTCGTTGGTCTTGTTATTAGCTGTGGCGAAGGTGTGATACCAACTGCCCAGGGCCACCCAACCACTGCTTTTGATCTGGCTCGACAACTGGCTTTGCAGTGTGTCCTTGAAGTCGATCTTGTTGAGGGCCAGATTCACCGTGTTTTCATAGGCAGCGGCTGCGTTCTGTATCTGCGTCTCGGCGTCCTGGAAGCTCCCCGTATCCTGGTCGCGCTTGCTCAGGTAGGTGTCGACGAACGCCTGTGCCGCTTGATCCAGGGTGCTTTGCAGGGTGTCTAGCGCTTGGTGCTGCGCCGTGATCACCCCACTCGTGTCCACGTCACTGTCAAACAGCAGGTTCCAGGTTCCGGTGCGGCCCGTATTGGGTGTTTTGGCAGAACCACACACCGCGCTGCCGTTGCCGGTGTCGTATTGGCCGTTGCCCCCCTTGGTGGTGATCAACGGGGTATTGGCTTCGCCATCCGCATACAGCGACTCCAGCTCACGGTTGATCGCGTACTTGCACAGGTTCATCTCAAAGATGCCCCGCGCCGCGCTTCGGGTTGAAGGAGCCGTGGGCTGCGTCACCATCGAGTAGCCGCTGTCCATCATGTCCACGGCTTTATCAGTCAGCAGATTGGCACTGCCAACCCCCATGGTGGAGCAGGCCCATACCATGACGAGCTGGGCCAGTGACCAACCTGATTGGGTGGGCAAGATCATGATGAAACCGGCAAACGTCATGATCGGGTACAGCGCAGATCGACCGCCTGCGAAAAACTGTCCCTGATGCCCAGCCTTCACAATGGTTTTCAGGGTGATGGTCAGAAACCAGAACAGGGCCATCACGGCCAGAACGCCATTGATAATGGCGAACAGTGAGCCAATCAAGGTTGGCTGTGATGGTGCAAATGGATCGACTGCTACTTGGCCCATGATCATTACCATCGCCTGGCGCGAGAGGTCATTGGGCTTTTGGGAGGCTGCCGCGATCGTCTGATAATCCACGTTATCGGCCAGTGCCGGCACGGAGAAGACCAGCAGAAGACCCATCCACCAGAAGCGTTTAATGAGGTTCATGGCATCTGTCCATATTAGAGGTCGGTATTACTTGAGGTGGCCGCGAGTAAGCACCAGCCGGCACCATCGGTTTTCGATGAGAAAATCGTTAAAGGTGCCTCGTTCCGCTACGCTGACGCGCCTGTTCTGCAGTTGCCACAGTCGGTAAGTCGCGATCAGCGTTTTGACGAAGCCCAAGCTGGCGATTGCCCCCAGAGCCAGGAGCGTTACCGTCGCCCGAAGAAAGGTGCTCAATGGCAGGCTGAAGTTGGCCAGCAGCAGCATGGCCAGCAGAAGAACACTCAGGCTGGCGCTGAACATCATCAAACACCACCATGCCGCCCTGATGCGGTTGTAGGAGGTCAGCAGCTGTTCGATGGTCCTTCCCGAACGAGCGACAGCCACACTCCAACTGACACCGACTGCATCTGCCTCAGTCGTTGCTGACGCCGGGGTCAGCAACGTCTTCAGTAGCTTCAGCTTTTGCGCCGTCGGCTTTATGCCCCGGCGATAGATCACCGCCAGGTCAGAGAACGGGTTGAGGATCGACAGCCCCACATGGCCGGCGCGCCGTAACGGTGTGCCCGAATGCTTATCGTCCCGCGGCGATTGTTCGTCCACGTGCTCTGTTGTGTCAGGTTCAGTTTTCATGTGCGGTGACTCCCGAACTCATTTTTGACCCCAGCTCCTGAAGCTGCGGAACGTATTTGGCGTCTGCCGCCAGGGCCAGTTGCTGGCCGGCAATGATGTTGGCCTGGCGTTGGTCGTTCTTGAGTCCCAACTGCAGCCAGTTGCCCAGGCTCTGCACGCGCACCAATTCACGCATCAGGTTGTCTCCGCTCAGGGCCTGAAGGTCGGTTTCATAGGCGGTATTGGCATAGCGCCTGCCCACCTCGAAAGCTTCGAACTCGCGCTCGCTCATCACCCCGGTGCGTTGTGCTTGCTGGCTGCCCGTTGAAGCGAAGTACTCCGCCGCTGACGGATTCTGTAGCGCCTCTTGCAATGCCTCCTGTGTGGCCGGATTGGCCTGACTGGCGGCGATAATGTCCAGCTGCGGTTGAGTCGCGGCGCTCTGAATCGCCTTGTACTGGGTCATCAGCCCCTGATACTCACGTCCCGTGGCCGACTGGATATCGCCCTTGCCCGGTGCCCGTCCCCCGTCATGGCGTGCCGAGTTCTTCATGTACGCCATGCCCGCATCGACCTGATCCTGATTGAACGTCAGGTCAGGGGCCTTGCCCACGGCTCCCGCCCCGTCGATCAACGAGCGCATTTCGATGTCGCCCCCAGGCAAGCTGGAGACCTGCGGGCACAGATCAGTACCGCCGTACTGGGCCGATTCGCTTTGTGTGCAGTACTGCGCGTGCATGGCGGCACTGCGATAGCCACCCTGACGCGAGGCCACGGGCTCGGAAGCGATGGTCTTCTGCACCACAGCACTGCCGACGCCTGCCCCGCTGGCCAGAACCGCCGTTTGCGCACGGCTCACCTTCCCCACCGTGGCCGCGACCCCAGAGGCCGACTCGCTGCAGATGCTGTCAGCGACCGAGTACTGTTCTCGGGCACGCTCCAGGCGCTCGGTCTGACGGCCAAAAATATCGGCCTCGCGCTGGGCACGTGCGGCCTCAGAAATAACCGCGACTTGCTTGTCACTGGCCTGCACGATGGCCGTGCCGATTTGTGTCTCAGTGGTCAGGATTTCCGCCAGGGTAGCTTGAAGGCCGCCCATGGCCGGCATCACCTGCGTTTCAATAGGAACACTGCCCGTGACGGCCACCGGCTGGACGTACGCCAGGACCTGTTGGGTTTGCAGTACCCCCACGGCTATCGCCGTTAATGCATAGCGCTTTTTCACAATCACTTCCTCAAATGTCGTAGACGGGACTGACATTTCCTATCAGTTCGCAACGCGCACCAGGTTCTCCGAGACCGTATCCGCCAGCTCGGTGTCAAGGTGTTCGCGCATGAACTGGATGACCTTATCCGTAGCGCCGATCCGAACACCGTTCGACCGGCCAACGACCAGCAACCGATGGTGCTTTGCCATCCAAGTGGCCAGCTCCGCCAAAGCCTGTAATTGATCCGGGCTCGCTTCACGCAAAGCGTCGTGCAGGGAATCACTTTCGTTATTCATGGAATTGCTCTCCGTTTATTGGCTAGAGGTTGTAACCGCGCCGTTTGATCAACTCGTTGGCCAGCGTGCGAATCACGTTGTTGGAATCCGCCTCACCCGCTTGCTTCTGGCGCAGCGCGATGAGTTTTTCTGCCGTGCCCTGGGGAAAGGCTTCGGCCAGGATGGCGCGAGCCGTGGAACCGCCGACCGCTTCATACAACAACCTGCGCAGGGCGCTGTCGGTCGGTGAAGAGCCCAACGCCCATAGCTCCAGGGGCCCCATGGCGTTTTTCAGAATGCGCGCCAGGGTGCCGCCACCCTTGATTCGGAACACGCCCAAAAACGGTACGCCGCTGCCATCCGCTGCTGGACCTGAACCCAAACGCTGAAAGCGCTGCAGAGTGACCTTGGGCACTTTGATGGTGTCGGTCAGAAGCTTCTCGTCCTTGGGGTCCACCTCCATCATGTACAGCGAGTTGGCCGAATTCAGAATGGCGTCGGGAAAGTCGCTCACGTACTGCGAGGACAACACCGTGCGTATGCCGAATTTGCGTTGCTCACGGTCCTGGGTTTCCAGCATGGGAAAGATGAAGGGCACCTGTTTGGCATTGTGCAGCTCGTCGTAGACCTTGGTTTTGACCTCCTGATCCAGCTGCTCCAGGCGGTCGAGATGCATGGGGTGGTAAAGCGTGGGCACCGCCTCCAACAGCTCATCCCGGTATTGCGGCAACACAAAATCGCCCCCCGCCACCTGGCCCGCAAACAGGAACATGATTCCGGTTTTCAGGTGGCCAGCATTGGTGGTGTTATCACCCATGACATTGTTCAGATCGATCGCGATCACTCGCGTGCGTGGACTGATCAAGAACTGCGTACGCCCGGCCAGCATCTTGAATTCTCTGCAGGCGTCAGTCATGCATCGGTGCAAGTACTCCAGCAACAGCTCCTGACTGCCATCGCGTTGCACCCGACCATAGGCGCTCTGTACGTCTTCATGGTTCAGGAAGGTGGTCATGTCAGCCAGTTCCGGCACCGCTTCGAACTGGGCCAGCTGCGCTTCCTTAACAAAGCCTGCTTCAAACAACAGATCGCGCACCTCATACCAGGTACTGCTATCCCACCAATGGGCCGGATAGCGCTCGATCAACCCGCTTTTATCCAAGGCCGTGTCCACTTCGGGGACGACCCCGCGCCCCCAGCGTCTGGGGCTTTTTTCGGCATTGGCGGTATAGGCCATGCTAATGACGCGGTCCAGTATCTGCCGGGTATCGCGTTCGTTTGGCGGATTGCCGGTAGAGGGATCAATGCACATGGCCGTGAGCATGCTGATGATCCAGTTACGCTCGGGGGCGATCGGAAACCGCGCGCCCAGCTGGATATCGAACAGGTTCCGGCAATGCTTGGGGCTGTTCTGCAGCACAATGCCCACCACCTCGTCCTTACGCTCCGGCGGCAGACTGTCGCGCAGCAAGGCGACTTGACCTTGCATCGAGAAACCTTTGTCCACCCCCGCCATGAACGGTAAACGCTGCTGGGCGCTGGACACCGTGACATTGCCCAGCTTGTTCAGCAGCACCGACTTGCCCTGGCCGGAAGAGCCGGTGACCACACTGGTGAGCTTGTTCTGCTTGGGGGTGGCCAGACCGACCGGATAGAGCTTGCCATCGAGCGTAGCGAACAAGGCGTTGCCGTCCTCCTCCCAAGCCGAGGCCGGGCGGGTCAGCGGCAACAGGTTCAGCGCCTCTGAAAGCGGCGGATACAACAGGTTCGGGCCACTGCCTTTGCTGGAAGCCACCAGCGTCGAGGCCCATGCGCGTACCGGGTTGCCGAAGGTTTGCGTCACCTCGCCCCCCCCCAGGCCTGAAAGGCCTGGGTCAGCAGCGTCAGATGGCGCGTCACTGCGGCCTGGCTGTCTCCCCAGGTCGATGCCATGATCGTCATGACACACACCGGCTCCTGCTGCTCGACTTTCGTCAGCGTTTCGATGGCGTTCCAGATGGGCCGAAGCGGCGGCACAAACGCTATGAAGTCCAACGTGCCTTTTTTCATGCCCAGCGACTTCATGCCTCCAGGCATCAGGTCCATGCGTACGCGCCAAGGCACGCCGCGAGGGACCAGCGCTTTGAGCTTGGCAAAGGTCTGCGGCGTCTGCGGCCCCAGGACTACAGACAAGGTCCCATGCCACATCCCATTGACGCAGAGCTTGTTGCCGTTGGTTTCCATGTCCTGGTTCATCAGCTGAAACTTCAGCTGCGGGGCCAGAAACGGTGTGTGATCGTCGCCGTTACGTACACCGTGCGGGGTGATCGGATCATCAGGGAGCAGCGGGTACCAATGCTCACTGGTACCGAGCCGGTCCACTTAAGCGCGCAGCGCCTGGCCCACTGCATGGGCATCGAGCAGTTCCAGCAGCACACCCTGGCCGTCATCTTTAAAGGCAGCTTCCACAGCGCTCATGAAGGCGTCGTGGCGAATTTTCAGGCCGGCCATTTCAGCCAGGACCGGATTTTGTCCATACCGTGCATCCGGGCTTTGCCCGATCAATTGCTTGATACGGCGATTTTCGTCGATCAGTTCATGCGCCGAGAGCGTCTTGCGCCCGGTGTAACACACCAGGTAGCAGCGTTCGCGCGAAACCCAGGGGGCCAGCTTTTCAACGTTTTCGTCCAGGATCGGCGTCAAGTCGATGCCGGTCCGTTTGACAGAAGCGTACTGAGGGGCCAGCAGGCGTTCGACGTCCTCGCGGCCTCGATCAGGGTCATCATCGAACACCAGGCTGATTTTGTGTCCATGTCGGCGATAGTGGGCTGTCAGCGCATGCATCATGCGCTCCAAGCGGCCTGCCCAGGAATAAGGGGCCTCCAGGGGTGCCGCTTCGTCGGTGTCACAAAAACTGCCGGCAACGGCATACACCGAGCAGTAATCGCCATCGTCGTTGACCAGTACATACGGGGCATTGAGGGCTGGGTGGCGAGTGCGATCGTCGTCCGTCAGACGCAGTACCGTGTTCAAGTCGCAATAGTCGGGCAGATCGCGTGATACGGCAAACCGGGAGGTTTCTGTGATCAGGTCTTCAACCCAACGGATCAAGCTCGGCATAAAAGTCACTCCGTTTATAGGTGTCCCAGCTGCGGGAGGAAAGTGCCCCCGCGACCGTTTTGCCGGTGGGCAGTAATAGCGACAGATCCTCGAACATGTCCGCCGGCAGGATCAGGGCACAGCCTTCCAGGCGGTTTCGAAGGGTCGAGCGCTTGTGAGGAGGAAGACGCTGAAAGGCCATGGCGAATTCGCCGGCACGTGTTGTGCCCCAGGCTTGTTCCACCTCACGGCCATGTCGAGCCAGCCAGAGCAGAACCCTTTTGCCTTGGGCACGCTGCGTGCGGGTACCGCCGAGAATGGCAATCAGCGCACGGCGCTGCAGGTGATGCACATCCGTCATGGCCATACCGGGCAGGTAGGCCAGCACGCCGTGAGCCGCCGTAGGGCTGTCCAGGTGCCCGGCCAGGTAGCACAGGGTGCAAACGGCATGGGAGGCGGTAAACCCTGATCGAGCCCCCTGCCACAGCTTTTGGGTCCACAGTCCGCAGCAAGCGCACTGCTCGCCCGGCATAGCAGCCGGTACCGGCGTTTCAGGATCACCGCTGACATCGAGCATCAGGGGGGTCAGTGAAGGTTGATAACGGTTAGGTTGAAACGCTGTATTCAAGGGGGGAGCTGATAGATCGACATCCATAGGTTCGCCTTCTGGATTATGTTCAGAATTAGGAAAAGTCGTGGTTAGTTGGCATGAACGGCTAGCCGCCGCAGGTTTGCGTCAGGAGTACAGCGGTTGACCCGCAATGGTGCACGTGGTCAGGGCCAAACGACAGAAAGACCCGGAAGGTTTAAGCTGTTGGGTATCTAAATAGGAGGTCTCTATGAGCACCCAACTTTCCCCCATCGTTTCCGAGTTCGAAACACAGGAACAAGCAGACAGCTATGACAGGTGGTTTCGGGCCAAGGTCCAAGCATCACTCGATGACCCACGTCCCAACATCCCCCACGATCAGGTGATGTCTGAAATGCGTGCACTCATCGAGTCCAAGAAGAATAAGCATAATGCTGGTTGAGTGGCGGCCCGAAGCACGTGCCGAACTCTGGAGCATTTTGAACTACATCACTGATCAAAATCCGATGGCAGCCGAGAGGCTGAACCAGACTATTGAGGCGTCTACAACGGCCCTTCCACAACACCCTTATCTGTACCGATTAGGGCAAGTTTATGGTACTCGGGAAATGGTCGTACACCCCAATTACGTAGTGGTTTACCGGGTGACTGATCGAATTGAAATCGTCAACGTCCTCCACGCCCGTCAGCAATACCCTTGAACCGTAGCCCTGCGATGACCGAAGTCACCGCAGGAGGGTTGGCTTAGCCCACATCCACGGGTGCCAGGCCGACCTGCGCTTGTGAGCGCTTGATGATTTCAGGCACAACCACCAGGCATACCCCGAACAGGATGGACGCGACGATCGCGCCGATTTTGATCTGCGGGTTGTCTTTCTTGTTCTTGGCCGCGACCAGCCCACCGATCACGAAGATCACACCGACAAACTGAGCGATGGTCAGTGCAGATTTCCTCAGCGACGTGGCGCCTACAGCTGCCGAATTACCCATCCCGGCAATGTCGGCACCGGCAAAAGCCAGCACTGGGTTGGCAGCCATCGCTGCCGTCAGGCCCTTCAACACGCGTTGACGCAGACCGTCTTTGAAAACAGACAAGCGAACAGCAGCGCACAGCATTACGTCTTTGGACATAACCAACTCCTAGGGATTAATCAGTAGGGTGTAACTATCGAAGGTGCGCCGAGGCGCTTTGACATCCCAATCTGCTTACAGCAGGCCGAGAGATTTTTGCAGGGCGCTAAGCAGGTACGGACTGCATACGCAGAAAACGCCCAGGACAAACTTGAGGGTACCGCTTGAAACGTCCTGACTGGCCGATAGGCCCGTATGCCCGTCCTTGAACGAGCGTTTCCAGGACAACATGCCTTGCAGCGCGAACCAGACGCCCAGCATGCGCACCAGACTTAACACGGCATTGGCCGCATCGGCTGCGACACCAAAGGTGCCCACGTCCACGTAGCTGATGGCATCGAAGGTCGCGCCCTGCCAACCAAACTGGCGGGCGGCAGCACTGATCATTTGATCGAGGCCGGCCAGGCCACCACAGAGCAACAACACGGCGATGACCTTGCCGCCACCTTCCGCATGGCCAGGTGCTTTGCGAGCCGCGCTAGCGTGAGTCGCAAGATAGGTCACCGCCCCAGTCACACCCAGCAACCCGCCCAGGGTAAAAGCCAGGTTGACGATGGAACTCAGCAGGTTGTGGGACAGATTGACCAACATTTGAATCGCGTCAGTACTGCCGTCCATGATTTACCTCATTTGATTGTGCCCGCGCTGGTCAGCACTTCGCGGGCCTGGGGATTGATGCCGGTGACGGTCACCTGGCCCAGTTTCTCGCCGGGACTGACGGCCCAGGTCTTGTCCTGCCAGTACACCCAGGCCATGCCGTTCTGAATGGCTTGCACGCGCATGCCATTCAACGGCGAACGTGTTTTAGCGACTGGCTTGCTGGCCTGCTGTGTCGTGGTCGTCGCGCCGGGTCGTCCTTCAAGGAAGGACAGACGTGCTGACAAGACGCTGTTTTGCGCTTGTGCCTCGGCCAGTTGCTGTTGCAGCGCCTGTTGTGCAACCCCCTGAGTCTTGATCGTTTCGGACAAGCGCTGGATCGCGGTGCGATTCACCTCTGCGTAGGTACGCACCCCGCCGATCATGGCCGCAACCTCGTTCTTGAACTGGCCCAAATCAGACTCGGCAGCGGCTGCAACAGGGTGGGTACTCGACTGTTCAGCGGGCAAAGGCTGCTGTTCTAAGTCATTTTCAAAGGCCAGGCGATTGACTGACGGGTTTTCTTCGCGGGCAAACAAGTACCAGCCAACCAGTGCCAATAACAGGGCAATGCCGATCAGCCAGGGCAGTGAAAGCCCCATGATGATCGGGCGTTGCCACACGCTACGACTGGGAGCCTGGGTGGGAGCCGGCATTTCAATCGTCGATGCCTTGGGCTCTGCTGGACTGAACTCGCTCATTGTTGACTCTCCTGCAGCTTGCGCTGCGCCTGGATTCGCGTCTGGGTCTGCGCACGCCATTGATCAGGCGTCAGCGGTTGAGCTGGGGACTGCGGTTGTGCCGACATGACGGCCTGAGCGGGAGCCGCAGGTTGCACCGTCTCACCGCTTCGCCCTGGGGCAACGGCATCACCTGCGTATACGCCTCGCATGAACTGAATCGCGACCACCTGCCCCTTGAACACATTGACTTGGGTAGCCGGGGTGCGGGCGGCGTCTTCAGTCAGCACTTTGGCCGCCTGACCGGCGGCACCGCCCAGAATGGTACCGGCGACCGCCGTTCCATCCGGCATGCCTGGTCGAGCGGTCTGGGTGGAAAAGCCATTGCTGAGGACCTGAGTATTGGCTTGTGAGTACATGTCGCTGATATTGCCAATGCCGCCCAGTACCGCTGGCAACACAATGCGTGACATGTAGCGGTGGTTTACTTCAGAAGCCACGTTGGCCAACAGGGTGTCGTCCTGAAGCGCATAGGCATCGACTTTGTAATTGACGCCCTTGAAGGCCATTTCAGTGAAGTGGATCACCACACCATCACCGGCCAACCTGGCGCCCTCGGGTGCCTTGAGCACAGCCCCGGCATACGGCCCGGACAGCTTGCCCAGCACCGGCGTGGTGCTGTTGTCCGAATCCACACCGATATCGATCACGCCAGCCCCGCGCCAGTAGGGCGGCACCACTTCGACAGGTGAATAGGGTTCTGCGGTGCTTTTCATGGAAGCGGTTTTCAGCTTGGCACCTCCCGGCAGGGTTTCACTCCAGCTGTCATAGCCTCCAGCAGAACCCGTGGTCGTATCGCCTGAGCCATTCGAAGCGTTAGTTCCCCCTAAAACATGGGCGAAGACCAGTCCGGACTGCCGCTCTTCGGCTTTTTTTTCAGGATTGATCCGTTCTAGCAATGCCTTCAGACGCGGGTCTTCCTTCTTTTCGGAGTCTTTTGAGTTCTCGTCCTGACGAGTACGGCTACGCCGGGCGGTAGGCTCTGCCTGAGGGGCAGGCTTGGCCTTCGTCACAGGCAGCATCACGCTCGTCTGCTCCATGGGCATACTGGCAATGAAGCTGCTGTTTTCGTTTTTAGCCGTGCTGGCCCCTTCCTCGTTGTATTGCTTGAGCAGATCGCGATAGGCAGGGCTTTCAGTGCTGTGGCTGCGCGAAGCTTGTGCTACTCGACCCAGGTCTACCTTCGATTGCGCCGGCTCAGGCCTGGCCAGCCAGTCCCAAAGCCAATAGGCACCACCAAGAACGACCACCAATGCGCCTCCAACCAGCGCTGCGGTGAGTTTCATGTCGCGTTTGGCATCGTTTTCGTTTGCCATGATGCTTACTCCAAGGCGACGTTGAGGGCCGCTGTGTGGCCCATGACTGAGAACGACACATAGGGCGTCACGGGTAATTTCCAGAGATGCGTACCGTCTGCCGACGACAACGTGGATTCGAACTCGTCCCGGATATCAGCCCGCGTGCGGATGTACAGGTCGTCACCCATTTGCCACACCGTGGTGTCTGGCACGTTGCCGGTGGTTTTGAGCTGTTTGGCCTCCTTGGGTGGAACGCCATCGAGAAACCCCTGCAGCACCCGATCGTGCAAGCCGATACGGACCTCGGGAGCGGCGCCTGGCTGAGCCCCTGGCCCACGCCTGGGCACACGCAAGTCCAGGCGACTGTCCACTGTCCACGTCTGGGCCTTGGTATCCGACTCCCCGCTGCTGACGTTGAGCATGATCGGCACGGCCAAACCTTCCAGGTAAACCGTGACGTTCCCGCTGGCAAACGGCTTTTCGGCGTACAAGACCATGACCGGGCTATTGGGCACGTAATACGGCGTGATATCGGGGTTGCCACTGATGGGCGCGGCGCCCAGTTTCCACGGCGCGCCGGTACTGTCGATAAAGGTCAAGGAAGTGGGGTAGTTCACCGCCGTGCGCACCAGCGGCAAACTGGCTCCCGGCGACAGATTCACCGTTTGTGCGCTGATTCTCGGCACAATGGCGACCTGCGGTGCGGCCATGGCCTTGTCAACCTCTCCAACCTGCCCGCGCAGTTGCCGAATCTCTTGGGGAGTCAGCGGAGAAACGCTGTCCTGAGCCTTTTGAAAAAGCTCGGATGGCGGCGGCGGGAGCGGATCATTTCCAGACGGTTGCTGAGCGGGTGCTGCATTCACATGGCCATTACCTTGTGCCGGCGATCCGGCTTTCTGTGCTGCCGGGTTCACACCCACTCCCATAGCCCAGCCCGAAGGTGCAGCCCCCGCAGCAGGCGTAACAGGGGCAGAGGGGGGAACCGCAGATTTAGCCGGAGCGGCCTCAGGGCTGACAGTTTCATCCGCCTAGGCGTAGCCGCTTGCCATAGGGCCAGCGCAATTGAAGTTTTCATAGGAGGTTCCTGTCTAGCGGAGCCGATTAAACGCGCACTAAATGCACCAGTGCGTATCAGTTAGCGTTGGTGGTAATCACTTGCGTGACTTCCAATCCTGCGTTTTTCACGCGTACGTCCGTCTGCTGAATGCGCAGAGTAAAAATGAAGCGCTGAGGCGGACTGCCCGATTGCTGACCATCCAGCTTCAAAGTCACGGGGTACTGGTACTCCCAGGCAAACTTGTCCCCGATCGTCCCGCTACCGCGAATCACACCTGGGCCAACGTCTACCCAGAGGTTCATGCGCTGATCCTTGACCGCTTTGAGCAGGTTCGAGGCCACCAAGGCTTTGTAATAGTCCTGGAAGCCCACTTCCGAGTAGCGCTCGCCCAGTTGGGTCATCTGATCGCGGTAATGCACGAAGTCCAGAGTGAAGCTCTGGCGAATGGTGTCGGCCCCAAAGGCCGACACGTCACGCCTGCTATGCCCTGGTTTGTCCGTAGGGATGATCTTGGTCACGCGACCACCCTCGGCCGCGAAGTACTTCACCGGAGGATGGGCGACCTGCCAGCCCAAGTAGCCATTCACGCTGACCGATAGCACCAGTGCAGGTGCCATCCAGAGCACTGCGGTCAGACAGCGATGGGCGAATGCCGCACCTAACGCACGGTCACGCTGCAACTGCATGGCATGCTCGAACGTGTGCTGATCTTCCGCCGTGGGGAGGTGAGGTATTTCCAGAGACTCTTCCACGGGCAGCAACTTCTCTGATGAGTCAGTCACAATGAACCTCCTACCGACTGCCACGGGTCCGAGCCGCTGGGGATGTGGCTGTTGATCTTGTCCACCGCCGCTTGGCATACCTGATCGGCCACCTGGTTCATCAGGTCTTCCAGGCTTGGAAACGAGGGAAGGCTGATGCTGGTGGTGCGAATGCGCGACAAGCAATCCTGGAGTTCGTCTGAGACGGTGCGCTCGCGCTCTGCCCACACGTCCGACGCCTTCTTGGCCCGCTCATACGCAGTCTGACTGCCCACACTGGCCGCTTGTCCTGAGCGGCACACTGCTGCGTTTCCCACAACGGGCAGGCAGCACACAACCATCAGCAGTGCACCGCACATGCTTTTCTTCATGATGAGTTCCTTTGCTGTTTGCGTTTTACACCGGACGTGGATCGCTCGGCTGTACTGACGGTGCCGCTGTGGGAGCTGACTTTGGGAGGGTGTTTTCCTCTTTCCAGCGCTGATCGAAGCCCAATAGGGCGTGCAAGGTCGGGGGCACCTCGCCAGGCGCGTCAAGCTTGCCAATGCGCACAGCGCTGTCGCCTTCGAGCTTAAAAGCAATGTGCTCTCTCGAAACCGGCTCGCCACCAGAGCGGTTGATGCCATTGCCCGTGCCGATCGGCAGCAGGCCTTCGGGGGTAATGGCGTTAAACACCATCGACGGCCCATCGTTACGGCCTGGAAGACTCACCAATACATGCTGAATCTGGTCCCCCTGACGCACCACACCTTGCAGATAGGGACCATCGCCGCGCACCAGGTACATGTCCAGATGGCCATCCTGTGACCAACTGCTGATGACGGGTTGTCCCGCTGTGTTGTTGGGGTCGATCGGCGGCCGAGGGGCTGACAGCTCGTCACCCGTTTTTGCGCTGCCTTCACCGTTTGGGGTCAACCAATACAGGCCATCAGTGGGTGGCGTGGGCAAGGGAGCCTCTACGCCCAGTTGCGCAAGCCAGGCTTGTTGCACCACGGCGAAACGCCCGGCGTCATAGGCGCCGAGTTTGACGCCCTCATCCTGGCCAGAACGCACTGCGGGGTTACCCTCTACCTTAAGGGCCCATTGGTTGCGATGGACGTCTTTATCGTCGTAACCCACGGTGACGCCCTGCTCGTTTTTGCGGGGCACCTTGACGGTAACCGGAAAATTGCCCAGCCACTGCAACGTCACCATTTTGCCTGGCTGCACACGGGTTTGGCGCAGCAGCCCCGCCAGCTCCTTGCCCCAAAAAGTCTCGACACCGTTCTTGGTACGCAGTGTGATGAAGGTGCTCACGGGCTTGTCTGGCTCAAAACGAAACGGCTGCTGGCCACATTTGAGGATCTTGCCTGTCACGCCATCCTTGGCCGCCTGGAAAGGCTGATGGATGGCGGGCGACACCTGCTGATTCGCTGACGTTGCAGGCTGATCCGATGCTGGAGCTGCCGAGGGCGGATTGATGACCGGTGCGTCGGGCTGTGCCGGTGGTGCAGGTTGAACCAGTGGCCGCTGCAGACCCTCAACGTCCAGCGGCTGATAAGCAGTACTTGCCGACGCGGTCGCAGACGAATGCCCCGATGCCGGCGCGGCTTGTTGAGGTTGCGGTGCCGAGGGCTGCGCCTGTGAAGGCTGTGGACCACCATACGGCGGTGGGGTATCACCATGAATGGCATCAAGCGTTACAGGGGGCTGTTTCAAAGCGTTACGGGCATCGTCCAGCAACATTTGCTGCGCAGGGTTCTTCATCTCCACATTGATCTGGTGCTGAGCAATCAGACCGATGGCTTTTGCCTTGAATTCGTCACTGCCGGTCAGTTCGATGCGCCCCCGGTAGAACCGTGCTGCCGTGAGCAACGCAGCTATCACCTTTTCATCGTCCTGACCTGCGCCTTGGGCCATCTCCAGGCGCGACCCACGATCAACGAAAGCAGGCTCGGCATCGAGCTTGTAGAGCACCGAGTTGTCACCTTGAACCTCGCGGCTGATGCGGGCCAACAGAGCGTCTTTGTCGATGTTGCTGGCTTGCGGTTGTGGCTCGTCGGCACCAATCGGAGCCCCTACGAAGATGGCATCCGGTACGACCGCCGGGCCGGTCTTACGTGCTGTGGTGAAACGACGCGGCAGGGCCCCTGACACCGGAACCTCCACGTCTGAAAGGCTTTCATTATCTTCGTTTTGAGCAGGCCCTGCCGGTGCGGTTATCGGTTGATCCTCAGCGACGGGGGAAGTGTCAGGATCAGCCTCTACTGACGCCTGTTGTTTAGCAGGAGGCGCAGCTGGTTGAGCTGTCTCGTTTGACTGCTCTGGCTCGGCCGCCGCCAAAGGTGGCCGGTTGAGTACAGGCGCGTCGGAGGACATTTCTTGGTCTGTCGCCGCAGGTGCCGCCGCCCTCTTCTGATCATCCACGTTGGCAGAAGAGCCTGGGTCGGCCTCTCCCGGTGCCTGTTGTTGAGCAGAGCGCGCATCTGGTTGAGCGGTTTCGTTAGACTGCTCTGGCACGACCTCCGCCGAGGTAGGCTGGGTGAGTTCAGGCGCGTCAGACGGCGTGTTGCGGTCTGTCGCCACAGACATTGTCGCTTTGGGCTGTTCGTCAACGATCGCGGAAGCGTCAGGATCGGCCTCTACCGACGCCAGTTGCTCAGCAGGTGACAACGCCAAAGGTGGCTGGGTGGATACCTGCGCGTCATCAATGCCAACCGGTGCTTCAGTGACCTGGGCAGTTTCGGGCGACTGGCTTTCAACAGATGACGCTTCAGATGCAACCGGTTGAGAACTACGGGTCTGCGGCGGTGCGGATTGATCCGGGACCTGTATTGAAGCTGCAGGCGCTGCATCCAGTTCCAGCGTTTCTTGCGCGGGAGTGGCTACCTTTTGCTCAGTATTGTCCGGAGACTGAGTGTGCGAATCTGTCGGCATGGTAGTTATCTCTTCATACTGTCGAATCAGGGGAGCTGTCTGTTCGCGCACCGCGTCCAGTCCTCGTGATTGGTGAAGGTCGTTGAAGTCCGTGAAACCAAGGGCAATTTCAGCGTCGTTGAACGTTGGATACAGAACCTGGCCCCCCACCGCTATGGCCGCCTCATTGGCCATGATCAACCCCTTGTTCACGTCCTTGGCATGATCGAAATCCGCCATGAACAGGTGCCGACTGTCGGGATACTGCTGATGCAGCACCTTGGCCACCGCCACCATGTTGCCTGCGTCAATGGTCATCACCACCGGCAGGCCGGTGGCCAGGTTCAGGCTGCGCGCCGTGGCATAACCCTCGGCATACAGAATGGGGTTAACCGGATCGAGCGGGCCGCCCACCACCAGGAAATGCTCTTGTTTGGGAGCATCCTTGAAGAGGAACTTCTCACCCTCGGGTGGGATGTACTGCAGCGTCTTGAACGTTCCCGAGGCATTAAAAAACGGCACCACCAGGGCACCGTTTCGTGTTTGACGAATGTCGGGCGTCGGGGGTATTCCCTTTCGCACCAGGTAGGGGTGCGCAGGGTCTGCGGCGGGCAGCCGGTCGTAAAGTCTCTTGGCAGCCAACGTCTGCTTGGCGTAGGTAACAGCGCGATCACGAGCGGCGTCTTCCTGGGCTTGCTTGGCCCCGGCCCGAATGTGCAGGCGGGTGATCGGATCAGACTCACCGCCAGTCGCCGCCCAGTTGGTCACATCCTTGGGCGAATCGGCACGATGGTAGTTGATGAACCAGCCAGCAGGGCGACGATCCAGAAAACCGCAATAGACGCCGCTTTTCTTGCCGTGCTTGTCATCGACCGTCGCGACACGCTGCCGACTACCGTCCATCACCGGCATGCCTTTGACGACCAGGCCGGCTTGAGTCAGTACATCTAGAAACTCTGATTCGGCGTCACCACCCCCAGCGCGGCGGCTTGGATCAGGCAACCAGGCGGTGATGCGATCAAGGTCACATCCAGGTCTGGCAAACCAAAGCTTTTCTTCTTTGTTCCAGGCAATGGCCGCACGACCGTCACTGAGTCGTCCGGCAGACAGACGAGCCTTATCACGATCATCAGGCGGCACAGCCAGCCAAACCGGGTATTCGGATGTGCGAGGGGCTGTTTCAATCTTGAACTGGGCATTGTCCGACGCCGGGAAGTTCTGTTGCGACCGGCTGCGGTCGTGCAACCCTTCGGCCACCATCGTCGTGAGGTTGATGAGGTCACTGACCTGCATCGCACGCGTACGCTCTATGCAGGTTTCGCGAAAAGAACGGGCACCCTCGGCAACGTTGCCACGGATTGGTGAAACAATCCTTTCACAGGCAAAAGCAAAAACTTCCTCTGCCTTCATTGAGTCAGTCAACTGAGGATAAATCCTGGCAACCTCAGCCCAGAGAGCAGCCATGCCCGGATCATTGCGTGACTGGATGACGCCTTCTAGGACCGCTCGTTTTTCGGCGGGGTTGAAGGTGTTGATCCCATAATGTCCGAGTACTTCGTGCCTAAGAGTTCTTCTAAAGTGGTCCTCGTCACGAAAGTTGGAAATGGCAAATTCGGCTCGTCCTCTTCCTGGACGAAATGAACCGAGGATGGTTCCAGCGGCTTCTCGGGTGGCTTGCGGTCCATAAAGCTCCTCCTGGGTTTCTCTGATCTTGTAGCTGATGGTGGACGCTACCGGGTAGGTCGCACAGAATTCAATCACTAACTTCTTCGCATGATCAATGGTTAACGTCATTGTCTCTCGCCTCCATTATGGGCGCCATTTGCAATAGCAAGTTCATCGCTCCCCCCTTTCGGTAAAGCGTCGATACCACCAGGGCCGACCGGACATGCGCTTGCCGCGCATCAGGTAAGCCAGTCGCATCACCAGGACCTGGAACGTCCATCCAAAGAACGAGAGCAGCCGAAAGCCGCCAATAATGGCGGTGATGACGCAGAGCGTGATCATGCTGGGGAAGCGAAACCACGCCAGGTACAACAAGAACAAGGGGGCTGGTATGCCGTAGAGATTGAGAAGGCGTGAGGCGTCGCGCCAATAGCTCGGTTGCAGTTGCTGGTCAGACATGGATGACTCCTATGCTGCGGTTGGGCCGCTAGCCCGATTCGTGATCTCCTTTTTTTGCCGGCGCGAGTTCCGGGAACTCAACCAGCAATGCCTTGTTGCCCTGGGCGATGTGTTTCATTACTGCCAGTCTGATGTTTTCACGCACGCTCCCTGTCGATACGAAGTACATGCCCCAGGCCTGATCGGGCGTGCAATGGCCGATCTGTTCCTCAATGTCTCGGAAGGCCTTGCATTCGTCTCGGGTTGAGCAGCACTGCTGAGCGTATTGGCACATGACGTTCCCCTCCCTAGTAGTTTCATCACACCTTCCTCAATAAGTCGGCTGATAAGGCTGGCCCTGTACCCAGCGTGATTGCCAATGCTCCAGGTACACGCTGGCCACCGCAGGAACGTCCCACATCACCACCGCATTTTCGCTGTTGGCCTTGGCAGCCGAGGCCGAGTAGTTGAACGAGCCGGTCTCGACGTTCTGGCCGTCGGTGATGAACACCTTGTCGTGCTGAATCTTGTACGCACCGTTGGTGCGCACAGGGATTTGCGCGTTGGCCAGCAGGTTCATCGCAGCGCGACTGGCCCTGTTGTCGTTGCCATGGGCATCGACCACCACCTGTACATCGACGCCGCGCCGTTTGGCTTGCACCAACGCCTTGACAACGCTTGGAGAGGTGAAGCTGTAGGCCATCAGCCGTATCTGCTGCCGGGCTCGCTGGATCACATTGAGTACCAACTGCTCCGCGCTGCCCTCGGGTGAAAAACCCACCTGGATTTCCGCCGCCTGAACGGTAAAGGACAGATTGCACAGCAGCACCGAGGCCAGCAGCCCACGACTGAGCGGTCTGGTTAACGCCGATAGGGCAGTCATGACTCGGCACTCTGTTCAAGAGCGCTGGGTACTTCTCGATGCGCTTGTGCTTGTTGCACCAAAGGCTCAGTCATGGCGTGGCCCCTCTTGGCAGGCTTGCAAAGGACTGCACCGAGATTTTCAGCGGCAACCTTGAGCCATTCGTTTGCATCACGCATGGCACCGGCGTCTATGGCTGTGTCGGTCTTGTCCTGGCGGCACAACATGAGAAACTCATAGGCTTTCTTGACCTGATCGATCTGCTCCCGACTATCCTTCTCCGACCCAGCCAGTTCGGCCTTCAGCTGCTCGATCTCGGCCTGGAGTGAGTCGACGATTTTCGGAGCCTTGCCAGAACCAATTGGCGAAGCCTGCACTATTGCTGCCAGTACCTGCGCCATGTCGTTCCACGAAACACCTATGAACTTTCCATCAGGAGCGCACAGCTCCAGTAACTTCTCTCCGCCGCGCAGGCACATGAGATGCGTCGGCTCAAAGATGGATTCGAATCTGGCGATTTCGCCTTGCAGGAATTTGATCCGGTCCCGACTGCCTGCCAGGAGGCAGCGAAGTGTCTCTATCTCTTCGAATTTGTTGCTCATTTCAATTCCTTCGCGCGTTGCGCATAGAGGGTCTGACGCTGCGTCGAGCAGGCCTTGTGGTTTCCGCATTACCTAGGGATGGGGGGCATCCTTGCCTGCATTTCGAAGGTCGGCTTCAGGTCGAGCAGTGCTTCCACCCGAACTGGGCCACGCCTTGTTTGCCAGACTGGCGGGACTAAACTGCACCAAAAGCTCAATCATGGCGTGGCCCGCTGTTCGAGTTCCCGCAATTGCGAGGCGGTCATGGCCACCGCCAGTTCACGCCGGTCAATGCGACCTTCCAGATGAAGACGCCAGGCCTGATCAGCGAAGCGTCGTTGCTCCAAGCGAATAATGGAGTCGATATGCCGACCCCATTCGGGGTAAGGCATGCTGGCCAGCTTGGCGCGCAGCCCATCATCGAAGATGATGTATTCGCGCACGGCCTGACGTTTGCCATCGGTGGTGCGCAGCAGCTTTTGCACGATGATGTATTGCAGAACGCTCAGTAGATCGTGGGCCGTAGCCTCGCGCATTTCCGAGGGCACCATGGTCAGGCACCGTGGAATGGCCTCTCCAGGTGAATGGATGTGCAAGGTGCTGAGATTGAAATGGCCCACCTGTCCGGCCAAAACGGCGGCCTGGAAGGTCTCCAAATCCCGCATTTCACCCACCCCGATGATCGACGGTGCCCGGCGAAGATCTGCCCGAATGCCTTCGGCATAGTTGGCAACGTCTCGACCTATCTGCAGCTGCGTCGAGGCCAATACATCCCCTGGACGCGCGAGAATGAATTCGATCGGGTCTTCGATCGTGGTCACCTTGCGGTCAGGATCGGTGTCCAGGCAAAAGCGATAGATAGCGGCCGCCTGGGTACTTTTACCCGACCCCGTGATTCCACCAATGAGCCCTAGACCATTGGACGGCAACAACGCTTCGAACAGATCTTCTTCCAGCCCCATCTTTGTTAGATCCGGGATATCAGATGGAATGATCCGCATCGTCAGGGCGATGGTGGCGTCCAGCCGCCCAGCAGTGGCCTGCACAAAGTTGCAGCGAAAGCGTAATCGCTCGCCACGCTCCAGGCCGTAGCGCTGGTTGATGTCGCCATCCAGTTGTATGGCCCGGTCTACAGGGCGACCACCGCGTACCGTCGGCCGGATTTCAGGGCTGAACAGATCATCGAGGAGCTTGGACCACGTATCGTCAGCCAGCACAAACCGGCTGGCCTGGCGCAAGCGACCTTGATGCCCGACCACCAGGTGGTTACCGCCCTAGATGTGAATGTCGCTGGCTGACTGCCGTGCACACCAGACGAAAAAATCGCGCAAGGTGTCTGCATTCAGCCCGTCTTCAAAAGCGTAGGGGGCAAAATCCATTGTCTGTGTCGTCTGGGTCATGGCTGCACCTTGCGTATCACCGGATGCCACTGGGTTTTGTCAGGAACAAAGCCGGCGTTCTCCTTGAGGCTTCGTACGCGATCGCCCGTGGTCAGCTTCTGCCGATCCCCCGTCACGGTCTGCTGTTGATCCGTGACGACCGGCGCCGTGATGAACCCCTGACGCAGTAACTGCGAGTACATCAGCATGCCCCGGTAATCTCGGGTCAGGCGGTTGAAATTGGCTTCAAGGATCTGATCGGCACTTTGCCGCCCTTCACCCCAGCCCTAGCGGACCGCCGCTTGCCAAAGCGCCTTCTGCAAACGGTTTTCAGGTGTGACTGACACGGCGTCATCAGGGCTCGACGATGACAGGCCCGCCATCAACCAGGTACGCCACGACGGTGGATTACTGACGAACCGTTCGGGCACGATGATTTCGTAAACATGGCTCGCAGTGCGTATCTGCCGTGGCGTGATATGGGCCACGTCCACCGCCTCGTCGATGACCGGCGGTAGCCAGCCTTCACGGCTGATCAGGGTCCGAAAGTCATACAGGCCATTGAGTCGCCCGATCTGCCCCTCCAATGCCTGGCGTAATTCCCACGCGCGCTCAGCCTTACCGCCGCGAAACCCTGTATTGCGTCCCGATTCCTCCAGCAGTTGTCGCCGCGATTCGGTCACGTCTGCTGACGGCGGGTCAACGGGGGCAAGATAGCTTTCCAATGGCGCCGGCGTGTCGGAGGGTGTGGAAGGTGGCGTATGTCCACACCCTTGCAGGCCCTGCAACAGGACAAGCGTCAGAATTGATTTTTTCACTGACGCCCTCCCGCCTTCTTGGCAGGCTCCGCCTGCGCAAAGGCCAGGGTCAGTTGCCCTGGAAGCTGGGTCAGGGTCGCACGCCAGGCTGTTTGCATCTCGATCAGGCGCAACAGATTCGCATAGGAGATTCCATTGACCTTGAGGTTCACCGGCAAGGGCAGGCGCACGCCGGTCCAGGCAAACGTCTGACCGCGCTGGCGGGCCAGATGGGACAGCAGCTCAATCGCGTCACCGCTCCAGTCAACCGCGACCATATCGCTCTGAGCACGGATAGCATCGGTCGGCAGGCTTGACCGTGTATTGATCACACCTTCCATCCACAGCGTTTCTTGCTGTAACGCAACCCGATCAAGTACCGGCGCAGCTGTCGCAGAAGGCGTAGGAGCCGCCGGCGGCTTCTCACAAAAACTCTGGCAGCCAGACAGCAGCAATGCCGCCGCCGGCGCAGCCCAAAGGGAGTATTTCATCGATAGTCTCCTGACACCCCAAACCGGGCGCAGTCATTAACGGATAGCGAGGTGGGCCGGTGCAGCGCCCAATGCTTTGAGGCGGTCGTAGACGTTGCGCACTTGCTGCGCGTAATGCAGGCGCCGTTGCTCCTGGCGTTGCGAAGGGTCAAAGCCTGCGTTATACGAACCTAGGCAACGCCAGGTATTGCCGCACACACGAAGATGTTGAGCCAGTACCCAAGCCCCCGCCTGAACGTTAAAGCAGGCGTTGGTGAGCAGGTCCTCCGCTCGCGTGATCAGTCCCATCCTGACCAGCCGGTTAGCGTTGCGCGTGCTGATCTGCATGACGCCGTAGTCGGTGCTGAGCACTTTTCCAGACGAATCGCGGTTAAGGTTCACTGCATCAGGCTGCAGCTTACTTTCCTGTATGCCGATCGCTTGCAGTAGCACCGGATCAACTCCATAGCGCTGGCCAGCCTCCTGGAAGCAGAAAGCAGAGGCCTGCAACGGCGCCGACAATGCCAAAACCAGCCATAGGCAGCGCATGGCTAACCCCCGGCAACAGGCACAGGCCTGACGGGAGCTTTGACTGCGGGAGCCTGTGCTTTAGCGGTCGTTTTGACCTGTGCTGACACGGGAGCAAAGGAAGGAACAGCGCTGGTCTGGTGCAACCGGCTCTGCGCCTGGCTCACCGAAGAAGCGCTCTGTCGGATCAGCTCATCCACCCGTTCCCCCGCCGGTTCCTGTGCGAACTTGGCCGTCGGATGGCTGCACCCTGACAGAGAGATGAGCAGCACGGAAAAAAGGAGTCTCTTTTGCATTGCGACCTCCTCAATGACTACCTTTTGGAGTCATCAACCATTTTTTGGATAGCCGCTTCCAGGAAGTTATCGATCAGGTAGCGAGCCACTACGGAAGGAGAGATTTGCCGAGGACTGTTGGTTTCATAACTCACCCGTATGGCGGCTTTGTTGAGCGCATCGACCCTGAGCGGCTTAATGTAGACGCTGGTGGTCTTGGTGGTTGCTTCTTCAGATGGCGCCATGGGAACTCCTACATATTGTGTGAACGCAAAAAAACACCGCCTGGCAAAGCCCGGCGGTGAAATGGAAAATCGTGGGAAGTGGTAATGCCTAGGCGGCACGTACCCTCGAATAGCAAAGGGTTCCGTGGCGCCTGACAAGGCGCTCCAGCGCTGCGTCCTGGGCCAGGAGCGCAAGGAAAGCCGCTCTACGCGCAGCTTCAGATTTCATGTCGATGATCAGACGCAGCGTTTTTTCCAGCTCTGTCGGCAAATTACGAAACTCGATGCAATCAAGCGCACGGTTGGAACGAACCAAAGCCGCTGCCTTCAAGCCCTCTACTGTGCTGTCCTGCATGACACACGCTTGACCGCCGAACTCACACGTTTGACCGCCGAACTGAACAAACCCACGGGCGCCGTTCAACGCGGTGATGGTGGTGGTGTGCGTCACTTGGGGATCGAAGCGCAGCAGCAGGTAGCCAGGAAACAAACGCACCACCTTCTCTGTCGATGAAGGGCGATCAGGACGTTTGCGGTAGGTAATGCTTTCGGGGGAATACACTTCCACATCCAACCGCTCGATCGACGTGATAAGTGACTGATACACGGAAGAATTGTGCATCAAAACACGCCAATTTTTCATACTCAGAACCTTTCGATCAGGCGCTCTTTCGAATTCCCAAACCGCTGAGCGCAGGGGCGAGTGATGTGCTGATGAGAACCAGCTCCATCCATCTCTGGGTAATGGGTGACCGACAGGAGATGGATTTCTAGGGAACAAAATAAATCAGTCGATAGTAAAAGCAAACACATTACGACCTAAAGATACAGAAGTGGCCTTTTTATGAAGCCAAGCTTATGAAATTATTGATTTTTTTTGGAGACACTGTGGACAGTCTAAGGAGCGTAGTCGGAGCAAAAATCAAGGTCCTCCGGAAAATGGCCGACCTGAGTCAGGCTGAGTTAGCCGCACTGATAGGGTGTGATGCTCCTATCATCGGACGATATGAAAGAGGCATACACATGCCCAGCATTGAACAATTGATTAAGCTTTCCACTGCCCTGAAGGTATCTCCAGCTGAGTTACTCCCAAATCAAGATGATGAAATCCGACAACAGCTAATTAGCTTAAGATCGCAGCTTTCCCTAATAGGAATGAAAATCGACTCCCCGGTAATCTTGGAAAAAATAATTGATCATGCAAAAAGCTTAGACCCTGATCTAGACTGACTTAAAAGTCAAAAATATTAGCACTTTCAACTGAAAGCTCGTCGATAATTTGTCGAATCCTTCTGCACCGGGTAGCTTGACACTTCAAAGACTCTTCATCTTTATAAATAACATCATCACTCGCTATATAAAAATATATCCTTGCCATTTCAGACAAGGAATGTAGCTCTTGAGCTTTCTTTGCTACTTCTTCAATCATACCTTAATCCTCCTTCCCAGCTTTCCGCAATTTACAATTCCAAAGATTAATTATCGTTTTTGCAAATGACATCGTACAAATTGTCTTTCACTCTCGATCAATGATTGAGGTTTATCGCACCCGGTTGTGTGCTGGCTACAGCGGTCCCGAAAGAAACAGCCACTTGGTAGCTTGCGGTTACCTGGTAATTCGATGGGAGCTGCGATTGATTCAGTCTTCGGTGCCGCACCTAATCGTGGGACAGCTTCGAGTAACAATTGGGTATAGGGGTGGCATGGCTTATCCAGAACTTGAGCTGCGCCACCAAGCTCAACGATTTGCCCCAAGTACATCACTGCTATCCGCGTAGACATATGACGTACTACAGATACATTGTGCGAAATCAAGATGTATGTGAGCTTTCGTGTCTCTTGCAGCTCCGCTAGCAGATTGAGTATCTGTGCCTGAACCGATATATCCAATGCCGATGTAGGCTCGTCCAGGACAATAATATCTGGATCAGAAGAAATGGCTCGAGCTATCGCAATCCGCTGCCGCTGCCCTCCGGAAAACTGGTGGGGGAATCGGTCAATATATTCTGGGCGAATGCCGACCTGGGCCGCGACTCTTGCCGCCACGTCCCTCATCTGTTCACGAGGAGCATTGCCTCGCACGTATAAGGGCTCAGTGATGATTTTCCAGATGGGAAGGCGTGGATCAAGTGACGACTGAGGATCTTGTAAAACGATTTGAATATTACTGCTACCTTCGCCGCGTCGCTCGGCCCACTTCAGCTCACCACTGCTGGGTGCCACCAAGCCCAGCAATACCTGGGCCAATGTGCTTTTACCGCAACCAGACTCTCCTACAATACCCAACGTTTCACCAGCTCGTACCTGAAGGTCAATGCCATTCAAAGCGTGTGCATATCCCCGTGGCCGTCCAAGCCAGTCATTACTGACGGGAAAACGAACACGAACTTCGTTCAGCTGAAGAACGGTGGCAGCCTCTTTAGCAATGGTATGAATGGTGGCATTGTTCATAGCGAACACTCCTTCAGCGATAGCCAGCACGCGCAGCTATGTTGATCGCTGATTGCATTGAGCTTCGGGCGTTTTGCACAATAAGGCTGGACGTATGCGCAACGCTCCTGAAACGTGCAGCCCATTGGCAAGAAGGCTAGGCTCGGCACATGACCAGGGATAGTCAGCAGCGAATCACCAGGCTCTACCACTTCTGGAAGGCATCTGAGTAACCCTTGCGTGTAGGGATGCTGTGGATTCCCGATGACGTCGGCAGTGTGCCCTTCCTCAACCACAGCACCCGTGTACATTACGTACACCCGGTCGCAGAACTGCGAAACCAATGCGATGTCATGAGTAATAAACAGAATGGCGGTGCCTCGTTGCCGAGCTTTTTCTCGCAGCAGCAGCAACACCTGACGTTGCACGGTTACGTCCAGTGCAGTGGTGGGCTCGTCTGCAATCAGCAATTTTGGTTCACAGGAGAAAGCCAACGCGATCATTACGCGCTGACGCATGCCTCCTGATAATTCGAAAGGATAGCTCTCCAATACCTGTTCTGGCGTAGCGATGTGCATATCGCGCAACAGTGCTATCGCCTTGATACGGGCTTCTAGGGAGCTTATTTTCTGGTGATGGGTGATCACCTCCAGCATTTGCTGGCCTATGCGCCGTGTCGGATTTAGGGCAGTCATTGGCTCTTGGAAAATCATCGATGCATCGCGGCCCCGGATTTTTAGTAGATCCTTTTCAGGAGCCATCAACATGTCTCGACCGAGCATATATAAGCTGCCGGCAGTCACGCGGTAGCTGCGCTCAGGCAGCAGGCGCATGCTCAACATGGCAGTCACCGACTTGCCCGATCCGGATTCACCAACGACACCTACGATTTCACCAGGATTGATGTGCAACGACAATCCGTTAAGGGCCTTGACGTTGTGCTTATAGCTAGGAAACTCTAGGTACAAATTGTCGATGGCCAGCACTGGATTCGAAATCTGCATGGTCATTTCCCCTGTTGCCGTGGATCGAGCAGATCGCGCACGCCATCACCCAGCAAATTGAAGCCAGTGGCCGTAATCAGAATTGCCAAACCCGGAAAGGCCGAGTACCACCAGTTATCCAGGATGTAGTTGCGTCCGGTGGCGACCATCGCGCCCCACTCTGCCGTAGGTTGTTGCGCTCCCAGGCCGATAAATCCTAGGGCTGAAGCCATAAGAATCGCGCTCCCGATATCCATGCTCAGTTGCACCAGTAAAGGCGGCATCGCGTTACGTGCTACGTGCCAGTGCATTAGGTGCCAGCGACTGGCACCGAAAGTCTGGGCTGCTTTGACATACCCCTGATGTCGAATGCTCAACGCTTGGCCACGAGCTAGCCGCACGTAGGAGGGTATTCGTACGAGGGTGATAGCCAGCATCGCGTTGAACAGGCTCGCGCCCAAAGCAGCTGCGAGAGCCATGATCAATACCAGCGACGGTACCGATAGCATGATGTCCATCAGGCGCATGATGACCGCATCGCAACGTCCACCAATAACCCCTGAAAAGCATCCAAGTATTCCGCCGATGAAACAGGATGCAAATGCCACGAACAAGCCAACACCCACCGATTGTTGGCTGCCGAAGATAACCCGACTGAACAGGTCACGACCGACCTCGTCTGTGCCGAACCAGTGAGCCGAGGTCGGTGGCGACAGGCGTTCAGCTAGATTCAATGCGTTAGGGTCGTGGCTGGTAAGCCAAGGCGCACAGACCATGCACAGCAAAACCAGAAAGATAATTGCAATACCTGCCATGGTCAGCGTGCTGCGGCCAACGTGGTGGGCCAAATAGGCGATTTTTGCATGAAACCGGGCGCGATTAGTCTGGTTTACGAACATATCAATTCACCTGGCCAATGCGTGGATCAATCACGCGATATACAAGATCAATCGCCATGTTCAACAGTACATAAATGAATGAAACCATGATTTCGAAGCCCATCACCGCAGGGAAGTCCAACGCCTGGATCGATTTAACGACATAGGCCCCCATACCTGGCCAGGCAAATACTGTTTCGGTCAGTACTGCGCCGTACAGCAAATCCCCCAAAGTCAGTCCAAGGACGGTAACGGAGGGGATCAGAGCGTTGGGGAGCGCATGGCGCAGGACAACGGTCCATCGGGACAGTCCATAAGCGCGTGCGGTACGGATGTAGTCTTCACCCAGTTGATCGAGCATCGCCGAACGAATCTGTCGTGCAATAACACCAAGGGTCACGAACCCTAGAGTTGCTGCTGGGAGAATCAGATGCTCCGCAGCATCGAGAAATAATCGGCCATCACCCGCGATTAAAGAGTCGATCAGATAAAAGCCACTGTTTGCAGGTGGTGGCGCGAGCCCATCGGACAACCGAGCGCCCCCAGGCAGCCAGCCAAGATGACCGTAAAACAGAACAATTGCACCAAGGCCGAGCCAAAAAGCCGGGGTGGAGATTCCAGTCACCGCCAAGGTACGGGCTATATGGTCTACGGCACGGTTGTGATACACGGCTGACAATACGCCAAGCGGCACACCGACCAAAATCGCCAGAACTAGTGCTACCAGCGCCAACTCCAATGTAGCCGGGAAAAACGCTTGCAAGTCTTCAAGCACCGGACGGCCAGTTCGTATCGACGTCCCAAGGTCACCGTGCAGCAGGTCAATCACATAACGACCATATTGTTCATATAGCGGTAGATCCAATCCCAACTGATGACGTATGCCCGCAACCAAGGCGTCACTGGCACGGTCGCCTGCTATCAGCCGGGCAGGATCACCAGGGATCAGGTGCGATATTGAAAATGTAATTAGCGAAACACCGAACACCACCAAAAGCAGGCCGAACTGGGCAGCCTGCGGCTGCAAATTGTGGGATTTTGAAATCGGTTATCATAGCCGAAATCGAGTCGATCCCTCCTCAGCACAGGCTTACACATGGCGTCAGAGACCAAAAAACGTAAACGGGCGAGCCGGGCAAAAGCCAAGGCAAAGCAGACCCGTCTCCAACGCGCCGGGCATACCACCTTCGTTCCCGATACCGACTTTTTCTTCGATATCGATCCTTTGGGTGATGTCGATCTTTGTAGTTGCTGCCAGACAACGTATCTGAACGACATGTTTCCCGACGCTTCTTGCGTAAGCGTTTCGATGAGAGAAGGGCCAGGCGGATTCGCCATCACCGCCGTCATTCACCACGATGAGGAGCCGCCCTGCTGACGTGGCCTCTGCACCGCCTGCTTACAAACCTCGACCGCTCAAAAACCTCTTCACGGCCAACGGCTGCTGGGCAGATTTGCTGGAGGCCGGCGGTCTGCGCCAAATCGAAGTGGAGTCGATCAGCAAAATGCTCGCCTGCGGCACCTCGATACTGGGCGTCAAACACTACACCTGCGGCAACGACAGCTGCCCGCACGTCAAATACCTGTGCAACACCTGCCATTGCCGGGCCTGTCCTTCCTGCGGCAAAAAGGCCACCGACCAGTGGATCGCCGTGCAAAACAACCGTCTGCCCGACTGCCCCTGGCAGCATCTGGTGTTCACGCTGCCCGACACGCTGTGGTCCCTGTTCTTCTACAACCGCTGGCTGCTTGATGCGCTGTTTCGTCTGGCGGCCGATAACCTGATCTACACCGCCAAGCGGCGCGGTTTGCGCGTCGGGATTTTCGGGGCGCTGCACACCTATGGACGGCGGCTCAACTGGCATCCCCACGTCCACCTGTCGGTGACCGCGGGCGGCCTGGATGAGCAGGGCGTCTGGAAAAATCTGTCGTTCCACAAAGAGGCCCTGCGGCGGCGCTGGATGTGGCTGGTGCGCGATTACCTGCTGGGACAGCCGCTTTCGCAACTGACGATGCCGCCGCCGCTGGCCCACATCCACTGTGAAAACGACTGGCACCGTCTGATACTGACCGCTGGCGGCCAGCACTGGCACATCCACTTGTCGAAGAAGACGGAAAACGGCCGAAAGACCGTCAATTACCTGGGCCGCTACCTGAAAAAACCGCCGATCTCGGGCAGTCGTCTGGCGCATTACACCAACGGGGCCACGTTGAGCTTCACCTACCTGGATCACCGCACACAGACCTATCAGCAGGAAACGCTGAGCCAGGCCGACATGCTGCGCCGGGTGGTGCAGCACATCCCGGAAAAGCATTTCCGGATGATCCGGTATTTTGGTTTTCTGGCCAATCGGGTGTGTGGGAAATACCTGCCGAAGGTGTATGAAGCATTGAAGATGGCGACGCCAGGACCGACACCGAAGCTGTATTTTGTGCAGATGGCCAAAGCCTTTCTAAACGTCGATCCGTTCCGTTGCGTGCTGTGTGGCGCGCGGATGGTATACACGGCGGCAATCAGCGGGCTGACGGTACAGGGACTGGTCCTCAACGCTCAGGCGATCGCGCAGATGAGGTACGTGAAGCCCTGACAGGGGGAAGGTGCGTCCGCACCTAGGCTTCGCGGTGAAATAACCTGCATTAACGCTGATTTATAGGGATTTTCACTGCATAAGTAACGCATCAGCGTCTTCCTACACATCGCTATGAAGGCATGACGCCTCCTTCCAAGCGTCAGCTTGATGCATAGGCATTTTGAAATTCCTATGCATGAACAGGTGCTTGCGCAAAAAAGTCGAAAACGCCATTGAGCACCTCGATAATGCGGGCATCAAAAATCACAAGCCGCTCTAGCCTCCGCGAAACCCGGAGGGGTTCAGGACTAGCGTGAGGAACGGGTCTACTTGGTAATGCTTCCCAAGTTGAATACCTGTTCGAGCATAGGGTTGAACACGTACCCCTTGACTGAATCACGCATCGGCACGGTGTAGTTCTTCTGATAGAGGTAGGCATACACACTATCCTTGAGCACCATTTTTTGGGCAGCCTGGTAAAGCTCGACGCGCTTCTCTGTGTCGCTGGTGGCCGCCGCTTCGTGGATCAGCGTGTCAACTTCCGGGTTGCTGTAAAAAGAGCGGTTGCCCTGAAGGCCCTGCATCTTGGAGTCAAACCAGAAGTTCATGAACATGTACGGATCAGCAAAGTCCGGACTCCAAGTTCCCGCCGCAATATCATAGGCCGCCTGGCCCACGCGCTCACGCAGAGTAGCGTTGGCAAGTTTTTCCAACTTGAGATTGATGCCTAGTGGTGCCAGTGCCGCCTGCAGAGTCAGTCCGATCGGCTCCCAATTAGGGTCCTTGTCAGAATACATGTAGCTGAGGGTAGTGATTTTCTGTGGTGCTTTGGCGAGGCTGTCCTTGGCTGCTGCGATGTTCTGGTTCATTGCCGGCAGCGAGCTGTCATAAGCCCACATACCTTGCGGGATCGGCCCGTTCATAAGCTTGGCCTTGTCCTTCAGGATGCCTTTGACAATACCGTGGTAGTCCACAGCTTCCGTGATCGCGCGCCGTGCATCAACGCTGGTAAGCGGACCCTTCTTATTGTTCAGGTAGAGGTAAGTCACCCGCAGTGACGGGAACTCCTTGACGACCACTCCTGGTTTGCGGCCGAGTGCAGCGAGCTGGTCCTCGGGCATGTCTTCCACGATGTCCAGATCGCCGCGTTCTAACTGCAAGCGGCGGACGGAAGGCTCGCCTATGATTTTGATGACCACGGTTTTAAGACTAGGCTTTGGGCCAGCGTAATTGGTGTTCGGCTCCATGGTCAGCGACTGCCCTTTCTGCCAGGTGCTCAAGCGGAAGGGGCCAGAGCCGGCGGTGTGGTTTGACAGCCAGGCGTTTACATCCGAACTCTTATGGATCACATCAGGGTTGATGATCGAAGCACCGTTGTGAGCCAGGGTAAACAGAAACGGCGCGAAGGGCTTTTTCAGAGTGAAGCGAATGGTCTGCGGATCGATGACCGTAACCACCATGTCCTCTGGAAGCGCACCGGAAGGCCCTTGCTTGAGAGTCATCAAACGATCAAAGGAAAACTTCACGGCGGCGGCATCAACTATGGCACCGTCATCGAATTTGTTGCCAGGTTTTATCTTAAACTCCCAAACGAGGTTATCAGGCGAGACAGTCCAGCTCTCCGCCAGATCACCCTCCACGTCAGTACTGCTTTTGCCGCCCTCAACCTTGTATCCGACCAACCGTTGATATGATGGGTAGGTAATGGTCCAGTCATTGTTATCAAAGGTCACGGCTGGGTCGAGAGTCTGCGGATCAGCTGGTTTGCCAATGACCAGAGTGTCTTTAGGTACAGACGCCGTTGAGGCGTCCCAGGCGCCTAGACTCAAGGCGCTGCAAAAAACGGTCAGCAGCAATTTGCTGGTGCCAGAGGCGGATTTTCTGGTAACACTGCTCAATGAGTTCATCCATGTTTCCTTGATCATTCAATGTATAGAGCGCTATCACCTAGTGTACTGTTTGCGAAATAATTTACCCATGACCTGCAACCTAAGTCATTGATAAAATTTGAATTTTCCGTTATTCAGCAGATGGTTTTTTCGAAAACAGTACACTAGGGAGACGCTGAACAATTAACCCGTTCGCACCGTCCCCATTTCCAAGCCGGTTTTTTTCAACCTGCCGGCCTTATTTTACGTTTCTCGAGCAGATTTCTGCCCTCATTTTGCTGAAAGGCGGGCCAGTCCCGCCTTTCAGACGGATTTATCCTGCCGTCTGTTGTAAATACCGCTTGGCCAGCATCAGATTGGCCAACCCAAACAAACTGAACAACTGCGCTGTATTCTTTTCCAGCCCACGGTAGCGAACCTTGCGATGATTGAAGCGCACCTTGATTACCTGGAAGGGGTGCTCGACCTTGGCACGCAGTTGCGCCTTGGCATATTCAATTTTGCGCTTGACCCGATACAGCACGCTGCCTTCGCCGTGCTGCTTGTAACTGCTTGGCCGTTCTGCAATCGACCAGATAACGTCCCGTTCAGCATGCTCCGGTCGCTTGGCCGCACCGGTGTATCCAGCGTCACCCGAAACATAGGTTTCGTCACCGTGAAGCAACTGGCCAACCTGGGTGACATCCGCCACGTTAGCGGCCGTCCCTACTACGCTGTGCACCAGCCCCGACGTGGCGTCTACACCAATGTGGGCCTTCATCCCAAAGTGCCATTGATTGCCTTTCCTGGCCTGATGCATCTCAGGATCACGCTTGCCTTCTCGGTTCTTGACCGAGGGCGGCGCGGCGATCAGAGTAGCGTCGACGATAGTGCCTTCCTTGAGCAGCAGCCCCCGGCTGGCCAGATGCTGGTTAATCGTTTCAAACAGCAGCCGGGTTAGCTGATGGACTTCCAGCAAGCGGCGAAAACGCAGCAAGGTGGTGGCATCCGGTGCAGACTCGCGACCCAGGTCGATACCCATAAAACCGCGGATGGCCTGGCTGTCGTAGACGGCATCTTCGCAACCTTCATCGGAGAAACCGAAACACTGCTGCACGACGTACATGCGCAACATGCGCGACACCCCTATCGCAGGGCGTCCGCGCTTGCCTGCGGTGTTGCTATAAAACGGCGCCACTTGCGCCTCCAGCAGGGCCCAGGGCACCAACTGTTCAAGGTCAGCCAGGAAGCGATCTCGGCGAGTCTGCTTTTTCTTGCCGGTATATTCGAGTTCGGAGAAGGTCTTCTGCACGCGCGTAACGCTCACGGAGAGGGAGGCTGTTGAAGGAACTTAGTGTGCCAAGGGTGGGGACAGTTGGCTATTTTTGCAGCGCCTCCCTAGCGAGTGGTTATATCCTTTTTACAGCACACCCCCGTCTCTAGTACTGACGTAATCTCCGTCTAAAAACGCGACTTATTCGTCATCAAGCAAGGGGTAATCGTCGGCATTTGGTAGCTCGTAATGCCACCACTCAGTAGCAATTGCCTGGAAACCAGCGGCGAGCATGATTCCCAACAGCATCAGACGATGGCGTTGCACATCTACTGGCAAGTCGGCGTAAAAATGGTGTGACTTCTCTTCCATCGTGTCAAAAGCAGTACCCATGTCCAGCGGCTCCCCCTCAGTGCCTATAAGGGTCAAATCTAGCGCCACTCCGCGGCTATGGTGGGAGCCAGATTGTGGGTCGCGCACATAGTCTTTATTGGGTAGTGCGCTCCACAATATTTGCTGGGCATAGGGCGGCCGATAAGCGTCACAGATGCGCAGGATGAAACCGGCCTGACGGGCGAGCCGACTTGCCTTGATCAAACTTTTGCCTGCATCACGGTGTAACCGGCAATGCGCTCTCCGATAGATCGCTCTGCCGGTCAGGTTGGCAGCACCAGCGTATATCAGGTCGATTTGGACCTGATAATGTTGGGCATCAATCTCTACAAGGGGACTGTTGTTCACGCATACACTCAAGATGGGAGTCGATGGTGTCATAGCATTAGTCTTCGAACTGACCGAAAGCTTTTTGCAGTTGACGGTTCCTGGCCGAGCGCTCATCGAGGCGATCACCGTATTTCTCCGCGACGGCGGATACGATGAGATTCAAAAGGCAAGCCAGTGGTGCTGTGGAGTCCCAAAACTGCCCCACATCGGTTTTCAGTTGAAGCAGGTCAAGCGGATAATCCCTGGCCCAGGGGCATTGCAGATCTGTGATCAGCGCCAGTGGCAGGTTGTTGTCTACCGCCACTTTGCAGAAGGTGCGGGTCATTCTCGAATAGGCCCGGCAATCCGAAATAATCGCATAGGGATTTTCGAACCCGGAGTTTAGGGATTCCGCGTATGTCCCAGACAGGCCATCGACGTAATAGACCTTGGGCCGGATGTATTCCAGGTGGCTATGAAACGTTGTGAGAGTCCCGCGAGTGGACTGAATTCCGACGATGAATACCGCATCAGCTTCATGGATGCGCTTCACGATATCGGTAAAGGTAGTGCTGCGGGCTAGCCCGTAAGCATGACGGAGAGCTTCAATCTCGCGATTCAAAGAACGGTCAAGTGCGTCGGCCTTAATGCTTTCGGCACGAAAGGCGCTGACACGGTCAGTTATGAGCCACGACGCCGACGGTTCACCGCTCAGACTCTTTTTAACATCATCGATGTTCCGGTAACCCAAGGATCGAAAAAAACGACCAACAGAAACACCACTGGTGGAGGTCTGCTTCGCAATGCTATCGGCGGACTCAAACGGAAGTCGCTCCGGGTTACCCAACAGGTAGCTAGCAATACGCTTACCAGTGGGGCTCATCCGAGAGGTGTTTTGCTCCAACAGTTGTAGAAAGCTATTCTTTTCAGTGGCCATGACTTAATCCTTTATGCGACCCGTTAAATCCATTTCATAAAAACCACCACGTCATCAATCTAACATTGGCTTTCGCGAAGATGCAAGCTTGGCTGTCAAATCCGATTCAGCTGCTTACAAAGCATGACAACATGCATGCCATATGCGGCGGCGTGCGATTCAGGTGAAGTCCCCCTCTCAAGACACGTTCGTACATTTTCAAATGTAGGTCCTGGCCATTTCGGATGGCTCGCCTCAACCAACGAACAGCCTTAGAGGCTGTTTTCCGAAATCGCGTGGCTTCTTGCGAAAATGCATTCAAACACATAAAATGACTTCATTGAATGCAATTTCATGAGGTGATGTTATGGCAATGCTGACAGTACGGAACTTGCCCGACGATGTACACCGCGCGCTACGAGTGCGGGCCGCCCAACACGGGCACAGCACCGAGGCCGAAGTCCGCGAGATTCTGGCGATCGCAGTCAAGCCGGAGACGCGCGTTCGCCTAGGTGAAGCCTTGGCGGCATTGGGTCGCAAGATCGGCCTGACGAACGAAGATTTCGAGGTCTTCAACCAAGTGCGAGACAAGACGCCGGCCGAGCCGCTGAGGTTTGAATGATCGTCCTCGATACCAACGTCGTTTCCGAGGCGATGAAGCCCGAGTCCCACTTGGCCGTGCGGGCCTGGCTGAACGATCAAGCCGCCGAAACGCTATACCTGTCCAGCGTGACGCTGGCCGAGCTGCTGTTTGGCATCGGGGCGCTCCCGGCCGGCAAGCGCAAGGATATGCTGGCGCAGGCCCTTGACGGTCTAATGGGGCTGTTCAGGGATCGGGTGCTGCCATTCGATATCGATGCAGCACGGCGCTATGCCGATCTGGCCGTGACGGCAAAAACCTGCGGTCGAGGATTCCCGACACCTGACGCCTACATCGCAGCGATTGCGGCATCGCGAGGTTTCATCGTGGCGTCACGCGACACTGCACCCTATGAGGCGGTCGGTGTATCCGTCATCAATCCGTGGGAAGTGTGAGGGATCAATAAAAAATGAAGGGCTTACTCGAAAGCTTTGGCATCGCGTTGTGCGGTTTGGCCACGTCAATCTTGGTAGCGCTCGCCAACGTCGTTGTCGCCCGCATGACGGGCTTTGACTTCTTCTCCATATGGGTGCCTTGCACACCAGCTTCGCCGCCGCATCAGGGTACTACTTAGGTGTAACGACCTGCAATCGAAATGGCCCGGACCTGCAATCATCGCGTTTTTCGACCGGGATTAATTGCGTCTATCCGGCACCGCGAACCAGCATTGACTGCAAACGAACCTGCATCCACCCACTTCGACCTGCAATCGAGAGCGGCCGACCAGGATTAAATGCGACTGAAAACCGATGATTTTAGCGGGGTTTACGCGGATGCACTCGGCTTAGTGCACTTTCTGTTTCATTGCTCCGCACCCTGTACTGCGATCACACGATTCAGTCCGGTAGCCCGGTAGCGCTGCTGTTGGAAGCTCCAACCTCTTACCTCCGTAAGGTGCCATCGTCAAGTTTGTCTCTTTAGACTCTAGAATTTGTGAACGTACTGTATCAAAAATTAAAAACCGCCCTATTGAGACGCAAAAAGCGTCTCGGCCATACGTCTCACAAGGGTGTGCTCAAATGAGTCATAAGCGGCGAGCGATCACTCGCAAATAATTCCGGTTCATGACAATCGATTGCAGGTCGAACCAGATGAACGCAGGTTCATTCGCAAATAATCCCGGTTTGCTGGCTCGGATAGATGCAATCAATCCTGGTCGAAAAACGCGATGATTGCAGGTCCGGGCCATTTCGATTGCAGGCCGCTACAACTAGCACGCCATCGGCTTTCAGTTGTGAGATGGCCTCGCGCACGACCGAGCGGCTGACACCGAGCTGATCAGCCAGCTCATGTTCTGTTGGCATCTTCGAGTCTGCTGGGAGCCCCCCACTCGCTATTTCTTTGCGTATCGTTGAAACGACACCTTCAACTAGGGAGACGCTGATTTATTCTAAAACCCAGCTGTTGCCCCCAGATAAATCAAGGCCTCCAGAGCGTTGCAGGGACGAAAAATCGAATAAATCAGCGCCTCCCTAGGGATTGAGGTCGTGAGAAGCTGAGCATAATGTTTTTGTCCTGTTGTCTGACAATAAGGCTAAAGAACATAGGATCCAATTGCGACTTTTACCGACGAATGGCAGCTGGCTAGATTCAGTGGATACGTGTCAGGAGCGCACTGTCATCCAGCATGGAGCTTAGAGGCCGAGCGCTCCAAGCACGTCCTAAACCTTAGGAAGGTCTGAAGTAGCCGGATGTTTTCCGGCTACCGAGTCTTCAGCACTTTTCAAAAAACGATGCATGTCGAAATTTGCTCAATTATCTTCGCTTTTCAGCTCTTTCGGCCGCTGCAAAGCCTTTTGCGGTAACCATTTCCTGCATTACACGCGCACCCTCTCCTGCGCTCGCCAACAAATGTCGGCGGGCCATCCACAAGTTTGACAGGGCGAACAACGTCACTATCTGCGCGGTGTTCTTGGCCAAGCCCCGAAAGCGCACTTTTTCATAGCCAAACTGGCGTTTGATTACCCGAAACGGATGCTCGACCTTGGCGCGAACCTGGGCCTTGGCCTTCTCGATTTTGCGGATCGCCTTGTACAAAACACTGCGTTTTCCGTGCTTTTTGTAAGTGCTGCGGCGGGCGGCAATCTGCCAAATGACCTTGCGCCCAGCATGTTCTTCGCGCTTCTCAACCCCGGTGTAACCTGCGTCGGCGCAGACTACGTTTTCCTCGCCGTGCAGCAGTTTGGCAACCTGCGTGACGTCTGCCACATTGGCCGCTGTTACTACCACGCTGTGCACCAGGCCTGACTCGTCGTCGGCGCCGATGTGAGCCTTGGCGCCGAAATAGTACTGGTTACCTTTCTTGGTTTGATGCATCTCAGGGTCGCGTTTGCCATCTTTGTTCTTGGTCGAACTGGGCGCGTGAATCAGCGTGGCATCGACGAGGGTGCCTTGACGCAACGACAACCCACGGTCGCCCAGATAACCATTAATTACGCCGAGAATTCCGGTCGCCAACTCGTGCTTTTCCAGCAGACGACGGAAGTTGAGAATGGTGGTTTCGTCTGGAAGGTGATCCTTCTCGATCACGTCATAGCGCGCCAGTGCTCAGTCTTGTTTTACCGTAAAGAATTAATTACCGCTGCCGAGAACATTACAGGTGAGCAGGTTACAACCCGGCTCGCATCCTGAGCAGCAAGCCACATGCGCTTTGACTGTAGTGACAGAGAAGCCTTGCGATGCTGAAAAAACTACTGGGTGCCTTGCGCACCCTGATGTCCGTGCCCTCCGATAATCCTCGGCTGCTGCAAGCTCAATACATCGCATTGTCCCGACAACTGCCGCTGATGTACTTCGTGCTGTTGGTCAACACTTGGGCGCTTGCCTTTACCCATTGGGCAACTGCCCCGATGTGGCTGACGTTGCTGGTACCGACAGTCCTCACCATCGGGTGCGGCATTCGCGCGCGCAAATGGCTGCTTACGGTAAACAAGACGCCGCCAGTTTCAAGTAAGATTCTGGCGACACTGCGCGGCACCAATAGGCTGGTGGGTATCATCTCCGCCGCATTTGCGGCATGGTCTTTGTCGATGTACCCCTATGGCGATGCCTATACCCAGGCGCAAGTGGCGTTTTTCATGGGTATCACCGTGATTGTGTGCATTTTCTGCATGATGCATTTGCAATCTGCCGCCTTGATTACCGCAGTGATCGTCAACACAGCGTTCGTTATTTTCTTCGCCTCAACACACAACATCACGTTTATCGCCACGGCGGCAAGTATCGTGCTGGTATCAATCGGCATGCTGATCATTCTTCGCCATCAGTACCGCGACTTCACCAGCCTAGTGAACGCCCAGTTCAAGACTGAACAACTGAGCAACGCGAACCTGTTGTTGGCCAATCGGGACAGCCTGACCGGCCTACCTAATCGTCGGCATTTTTTCCAGACACTGGATACGGCGATGAACGAGGCACTGCTACAGCGGAGCGGGCTAGCGGTGGGTGTGCTGGATCTGGACGGGTTCAAGCCTGTCAACGACCTGTATGGCCATAGTGTCGGTGACCGGCTGCTGATGCTGGTCGCTGAACGGCTGACAACTGCTGCGAGCGATACCGTGCACGTGTCTAGGCTGGGCGGTGACGAATTCGCGCTGGTAATCAAGGGCGACATCAGTAACGAGGCGTTACTGATGTTCGGCAAGCACCTTTGCACGTTGATGCATGAAAGTTTTGAACTCTCGGAAATACCGATCCAGATCGGCGCGACCTTGGGTTTCGCGACGTTTCCGGCTACCGCCGACAATGCCGCCCAACTGTATGAATACGCAGATTATGCCCTTTATCAAGGGAAGAATCACAACCCCGGGTCCACTTGCCTGTTTTCGGCCAGTCACCGTGAACAACTTAATGCCGATGGCGTAACCGAGCAGGCATTGCGTCGGGCGAACCTGGAGACGGAGTTTCACGTCTTGTTTCAGCCGATCATTGAAAGCTGCACACGCGAAACAGTGGCTTTCGAGGCGCTGGCACGCTGGAACAGTCCAGAACTCGGCGCGGTATCGCCTGCGCATTTCATTCCGATTGCCGAGCGGATCGGCATGATCAACGAGCTGACCGCCCCTTTGTTGACGCAGGCACTACAGCGAGCATTGTCCTGGCCGTCGCCGATCAGGCTGTCGTTCAATTTGTCGGCCCATGACTGCGCGACCTGGGAAAGCGTCAAGAGAATTGTCGAGATAATAGAGAACAGTGGTTTTGACGCCTCACGACTTGATCTGGAAATCACTGAAACGGCCGTCATGCAGGACATCGGGCAGGTTCAACAGGCGATTGCCCAGTTTCGCCAGCTAGGTTGCGGTATCTCCCTTGACGATTTTGGCACCGGTTACTCCAGTCTCAGTCAGTTGCACGCCCTAGCGCTGACCAAACTGAAGATTGCTCGCAGTTTTGTGACGGGCGTGCATGACAATCCGACCAGTTACAAGATCGTCAAGTCGCTGGTAGCCCTGAGCCTGGACATGTCGTTGGACTGCGTGATCGAGGGTGTCGAGACGCAGGACGAGCGGAATATGCTGACGAGTCTGGGGTGCACAATGGTGCAAGGCAACTTCTACAGTCCACCGATAACGTTCGACGAGACACTGGTGTGGATTGAGACGCCAGATGACGAGTGCACGTTCGGTTAGCCGGACTCGCTCAACGTCTGTCTTCCCTAAACAGTCGCATTAATTGCCCTCAGCCGTCGCAGCTATTTCGAAAATTTAAAACAGCCGATTGAGGCCTTCGCCAATCAGATGTCGCATTTATTTCAGAAACCGACACTGGTCGCAAATACCATGAGCTGAGTGGCACATAATCCGAGCCAGCGGCTACTGATAGTCGCAATTAATGTGAGCCAGCTGTTTTCGATTGCAAGCCGCTACACGTACCGTTTATCCGGATCAATTGCGCAACTGCGGTCGAACTCGTGTTGAACTCCGGCCAAACTCGACCTACTCCGAAACTGCCCCTTTCCAGCCTTTCCGGAGGGGGGTAAAAAGGTTCCACGATATGCGATTTGCGCCTCAGGGCAGCCGCCGGACACGGGCTTTTAAACAGCGCCAACCGGTAAATTGCGATCCCCCAAACCCCGCCCAGGCGGGGTTTTTTATTGGGCGAAGCACAAGGAGACCAATGCAAATGTTGAAAGACTACCGATGCGGGCAGTGCAAGAAGCTGCTGGCTCGCATCGGTGACTACACCGAACTCCAGATCAAGTGCTCCCGCTGCGGGACGTTGAATCATGTGAAGGCCGTGAGCCTTGAGTCATCGCCTTTGAGCGACAGAGGTACAGCAGCGTCGCTGCTGCCTCTCAAAGCTATTTAAAGGTATCAATTATGTCCACTAGCAGCTCTGCTGTAAGCCAGCTCAAAAATAGTCCTCTAGGGAGGCGCTGATTTATTCGATTTTTCGTCCCTGCAACGCTCTGGAGGCCTTGATTTATCTGGGGGCAACAGCTGGGTTTTAGAATAAATCAGCGTCTCCCTAGCAGGTAACATCAACTACGAACCCACTGTCTGGTCCCGCGCCGATGCGCTGAAGGTCAATGAAAATGACCCGACCACCACGCAGCCACTGGTCAGTGCGGACTTTCCGGTCATGAGTGATACGGTATTCATCTGGGATACCATGCCGCTGCGCGAGCTGGATGGCACGGTGGTTTCGGTCAACGGCTGGTCGGTTATCCTGACCCTGACGGCTGACCGTCACCCCAATGATCCGCAATACCTCGACGCCAATGGCCGTTATGACATCAAGCGTGACTGGGAAGATCGTCATGGCCGCGCACGCATGTGCTACTGGTACTCGCGTACCGGCAAGGACTGGATCTTTGGTGGTCGTGTAATGGCCGAGGGGGTATCGCCCACCACTCGAAAGTGGGCGGGCACACCCATACTGTTGAATGACAAAGGCGATATTGATCTTTATTACACCTGCGTCACACCCGGCGCAGCGATCGCCAAAGTACGTGGCCGTATTGTGACGTCCGATCAGGGCGTGGAGTTGAAAGACTTTACCCAGGTCAAAAAACTGTTCGAGGCCGACGGAACGTATTATCAAACCGAAGCGCAGAACTCGAGCTGGAACTTTCGCGATCCCAGTCCGTTCATTGATCCTAATGACGGCAAGTTGTACATGGTGTTTGAAGGCAATGTCGCCGGTGAACGCGGCTCGCACACAGTAGGGGCTGCCGAACTTGGCCCTGTGCCGCCGGGTCATGAAGACGTGGGGGGTGCCAGATTCCAAGTGGGTTGTATCGGTCTGGCGGTTGCAAAAGATCTCAGTGGCGAAGAGTGGGAAATACTTCCGCCATTGGTGACGGCCGTCGGCGTGAACGATCAGACCGAGCGCCCGCACTATGTCTTTCAAGACGGCAAGTATTACTTGTTCACCATCAGTCACAAGTTTACGTATGCCGAAGGTCTTACAGGGCCAGACGGTGTCTACGGTTTTGTCGGCGAACATTTGTTCGGTCCGTACCGGCCAATGAACGCTTCCGGCCTGGTGCTCGGCAATCCGCCCGAGCAGCCTTTCCAGACGTATTCGCACTGCGTCATGCCGAACGGTCTGGTGACTTCGTTCATCGACAGCGTGCCCACCGAAGGCGAGGATTATCGTATCGGCGGGACCGAAGCGCCGACGGTGAGAATCCTCTTGAAAGGGGATCGCTCGTTCGTGCAGGAAGAATATGACTACGGTTATATTCCTGCGATGAAAGACGTGCAACTGAGCTGACAGGCCGCTCCCATACGATGCCTGAAGAACGCCTGTGAGAGCAGGCGTTCTTCGTTCACTCAGAACCCTTTACAAAGGAGATACCGCAATGGCAACTGCGAACAAAAACCTCAAGGCGACTTGGGTCGCGACAGTTACGAATCTTGACTGGCCGTCAGTCTCATCTGTGGCCATCACTGATGAGGCTGCACGTGTCAGTAAACAGAAAGAAGAATTGACCGGCATTCTTGATGAGATTGTGGCAATGAAAATGAATGCCATCATATTCCAGGTTGTTCCCTGCGCAGATGCATTCTACGCATCAGACCTGCTTCCATGGTCGAAGTATCTGACGGGTACGCTCGGGAAGAATCCCGGCTTTGACCCACTGGCTTATGCTATCGAGCAGGCGCATGCACGCAATATTGAGCTGCACGCATGGGTGAACCCGTACCGCCTATCAATGAACGCCAGCGACGCCACAATCGAAGAGCTGAACAACTCATCATCTGACTCCCCGGCCAGTGTGTTTAAAACGCATCCTGAATGGACGGGAACCGCAGCGAACCGCTTTGTTCTCAACCCCGGCATACCTGAAGTTCAGACGTGGGTTAGTAGTATTGTTGAAGAAATTGTCACTAAATACGATGTTGATGCCATTCAATTCGATGATTATTTTTATAATGAAACTGCAAGCTCGCTGCTGCAGGATGATGCCACCTACCAGAAATACAACACTAACTTTACCACGAAGGCCGACTGGCGGCGGAATAACACTTATTCGCTGGTTGATACATGCCATAAGAAAATAGCCGCCGTAAAAGCAGATGTCTTGTTTGGCGTCAGCCCGGCAGGCGTCTGGCGGAATAAATCTGACGACCCGCTGGGGTCCGATACGCAGGCCGGTGCGTCTAATTACGATTTCGCGTATGCAGACACACGGAAATGGGTCATTGACGGCATCATTGATTATATCGCCCCGCAGGTCTACTGGCCGTTTGCCCGTGAGGTTGCCCGTTATGATGCCATCACACAGTGGTGGGCGGATACGGTCAGCGGAACCGGCACAGCATTATATATTGGTATGGCTCTGTATAAAGTGGGAACGGCATCAGAAACCGAGCCCGACTGGACTGTCGAGGGGGGCGTGCCTGAAATTACCCGTCAGCTTGACCTGAATGATTCTCTGACTGAGGTTTCCGGGTGCATGTTATTTCGACATATTTTTCTGCGGGCCTCACAGACTCAGCAGGTGGTCGACTACCTGAAGCTTCGCTGGGCTGACGTCTAATATTTTATTGTCGGGGCTTGGGGAACAACGTAACAGAAAGTGCACTTAAGCCCAGTGCCTGTCCGTAACGCCTAATGCAGCCTGGCCAATACGATAATACCGCTTCAGCGAGCGCCACGGTAGGTGATATCACCCTGAAAAGCGGTGCCATAAACTCGTTCAGAAAATCAAAGTTCGCTAATCCCCGCAATCTGAGGGGATTAGCAAACTCTAACCATGCCTAACGTTGGTTTTCATTTCATTGCTCCCTACCCCCCGTTTTGGGAGGGTTGAAAGCTACCTCGAATGGAGTCACGCCGAGCAAGCCTACTTCCTACCTGCCCCTGCCGTTGGCCTGCCACCGCCTGGCGGCAGTCTTCACTCTATCTAAAGGAAAATGACGATGAACTTTCGCCTTTTCATGCACCTGCCACGCAGGCTGCTAGTGTACTGTTTTCGAAAAAACCAGCTACTGACGAACGGAAAATTCAAATTTTATCAATAACTTAGTTTGTAGGTCATGGGTAAATAATTTCGCAAACAGTACACTAGAGCCGAGCCGCTGGTGGCGAGTTTTGCCCGTACGCACCTTGCATGAGATTCCCAATGGAAAAATCCGAAGAAGACCTGTGCTGCACTTGCCGCACCGAAAATTCCAACGCGCAGTAGATAACGTTGAACCAACAGTAGAAAAGCAGTCACTCATAGCTTGGGCTGCCGTTTAAGGAATTGCAGATTTATTCGGTTTTCGTCCCAGCAATGCTTTGGGAGCATTGGTTTACAAAGGGGCAGCAACTGGGTTTTTAATAAATAAAGCCTTCCTAAGCTTTGACAAAACACATATATTCCGCCTAGTCCGCCAATTATAAATAGTTCTAAAATTCTCAGACACGAGAAACAGGAGAGATTCATGAGCACAATTAAGAAAGGTATTGATCTATCGCATTTTCAAGGTGATATTGATTTTAAAAAAGTTTTTGAGGCTGGCATTGAGTATGCCTTTATAAAGACAACAGAAGGCGCTACCGTACAGGACAATAAATACACTACGTATCGTACTGACGCAAGAGCCGTCGGAATTAAAACGGGGGCATATCATTACTTTCGTGCGCTCAGTAGCTCGCCGGAAGCACAACGAGATAACATAGTTAGTACACTTACTGCTGCCGGCTTCGATGCATCTACTGAGTTTTTTGCAATCGATGCGGAGCTCGAGGGTAACGAAAAAGCTACCCCGGACGAAATGGCTGATAACCTTCATAAACTGCTAACTTTATTGGATAACGAAAAAATACTAAAGAGCAAAAAACCATTTATATATTGCGACAATAACTTCTGGATGAATCATATTTTAGGAGAAAAATATGCATTTAGTGAATACCCTCTGTGGATCGCTAATTGGGATGTCAGTGAACCTAAAGTTCCAGCTTCATGGGAGGTAGCAGGTAAAAGCTGGTCAATTTGGCAGCACAGTAACAAAGGTCGCATCGCGGGCATTGAGGTTGATGTAGATCTTAATTGGGTTCGTACTTGATCCAGTGACTTTGCGAAAGCATGTTTATCGTTCAAAAAAGTAGGGTTTTTTGGACGATAAAGCCGAAGATGTTGCCGCTGATGCAGAATTGACCCAGCTGCCGAAATTTCGCTGACCCAAGCTTCTACTCCGTAAAGCGTTAGCAGGTCTGACTTTGGGCTGAATACTTATGGGGCGACGCCAAGTCGGCACGTGGGTCAATTCTGCATCAGCGGTAACATCCTGGCCATTTCTGATGGCTCGCCTCAACCAACGAACGGCCTTGGAGGCTGGTAATCATCATCGGGGACGTCCTCCACCGGGTCATGCCGAGCTGGGGAATGGGTACTCACCTCCGGCTCATCGTATCCGTAATACTGACGGTGATCCTTCTCGATCACGTCATAGCGCGCCATCTGGTCTGGATCGGTCACCTGGAACACATACTGACTTCCGCGATGGTTGACGCCACACCCCGCATCAAGCACCTGGTCAACGAACTGGTCATCACCAATGATCCTCACAGCGTCACCGCTTTTCGTGGATACCAGGTTGGCGGCCAGCCGATAATTGTCCAACTCATCGTCGTCATTGAACCCCGGTTTTACGTGGACGAAATCGCCACGGTCGATCACACCCGCCCTGCCATCGCGCAGATATTCGACAGTGCCGTCGCGATGCAAATGTGACGTGTAAGAGCGCAGGTGATAGACAGCAGAGTCATCTGCCTGACCGCATTGGATCAGACGATCAAAACCACCGTCTGGAGTGCGCCCCTTACGCTTTTCTCGATATACAAAACCACGCAGTTGACTGACAGCCGCAACGTCTCCTCTAAGAGCTTGCTGCTCGACCCAGGGACGATATGCAAGCGGACGAAGCAAGCCATTTTCGGCAAGCGCTTGCCGCTCGTCACGAAGCTCGATGCGCAACTCAGCCATGGCTTTCATCCGGTCGAACTCGGCAACTCGATACAGCAACTTGCGAAGCAATGGATCGTGCTGAGAGCGTTTGACGTCCGCCTTCATTGCCTGGTAGCGAGCAGCCACTTGCTGGTATCGATCCTTGACATGAAGATCAGGTTTTTCCCATCCATCACGATAGCGTTTGTAACGCATTTTTAAGTCAAGCCGAGCCTCAGCTCTCGCCTGCCGGCGATCGAAACGCACGTCTTTATCTCGGAGTTCAAATTCAGGCTGGTAAGAGGAAAAAATACCATAGCTCCACTCTTCATGTTCGAAGGTGGGGGGCCCTTCAAACGCACCTATGTGGGCTTCCAATCGAAACTTGGTCAGCGTCGGATGAACCGAAGAAGCCTTGACCACAGGCCCCTCGGGTCGCAGGAAATCATAGATCACCAATCCTTCACCTTGCTCCTTCAATCCCAAGCCACGTTCATGCAGGGCCAGATGGATTTTACGCCAGGTAATCTCTCGCGATTTGATGAGTTCAGATAGTTTTTCGCGCACCTCACGCACGGCGTAATGATAGAGACTCTCGGTGTTGGAATAGACCTGCAATGGCACAGTCCCTTGCGGAGCACTGCCATACCGAAAAGGCGCACGGACCAATTGGTCGTTGACACCCCACTGCCAACTCCCGTTGTCCTGAATGAATCCGTATTTGCGTTCGAGAACGCGGCAGCTTTTCTGCAACGTGTCAGCATCATTCCACAGGGCGGCGGCTTTGTAAGTAATGGGATTGACTCGGTTCACCGCCACATGACAGTGCGTATTGTCGGTGTCTTGGTGAATAGCTGTGACGTACTGATGCCCTTCCATGCCCAGCTGACGAATGCAGTGTTCGGCGCATTCGAATATCTGCGCATCAGTAGGCAGTTCATTTTCGCGCCACGACAAGATGAAGTGATAGACCGGGTCTTGGCAGCGACGACTCTGGGCGGCAACCATGTTCATTTCCGCCGCCGATGTCTCCCAGGAGAAGCAGTTTGTCTCGCAAGAAATGCCTCCACTGATCAAGCGCTGACGGCCATCGGGGAACACGTCGGTGATTACGACAGCACGGTTGTCACCATCATTTCGATCCGCATAATCGACAAGCCGATCGAACATCGCTTTCTTGGTGCGCGAAGCATTCTGGCGAGGCGCAGCGCTGACTAGATCATCATCTTTGGGCTTGTCCCCACGGTCGCTGATGTAGCTCACCAGCCGGTTGAAGCTGGAGCCCTTATCGCCGCGTTTCGGGGGGATGATGACGTTCATGGCTGATGGGCTACTTGATGCGAGTCTGGGACAGATCGATGGCATTGACGGCATTTCGGATGGCGACCAACACGTCAGAGAATTGCTTGCTCAGATCAGTTGTCATGCTGTCCTGCATCTGGTTGAACAGATGCTTTTGCAAGCCTCCGAGCTGTAGCAACGCGGACATTAGCTTCTTGTCAGTCGGTGTCTTGATTTTGCGATTCAGCGCAGCACGACGCATCAGATCTGAAACAGATATCTCGGCAGCCAGCGCTTTTTCGCGAATCAAGGCTGCATCCTCTTCAGTGCAACGAATTTCGATCCTCACCGTTGCTTGACGCGCTGTGCTTTTCGACATGCTCTGACTCAACCTTAACTAACTGAATGACGCTGTCGGGGTGTCGGGGCGGAGCCCTGATCCGGGTTTTGTCGGATGGACCGCGTGCGGGCCGTCCGTACAAAACATTTCCGGTCAACATCTTAAACCGTCTTTACACCTTTTAAATACCATATTACCCTAAAGCGGACAAGAGCGCTGCGGGGTTGGTTGGGCCTCGAAATTCGTGCAGGCTCTCCAGACCTTTGAAAAGCGCAGGACACGTAAGAGGCTGGATTTTCATGGCAAAGACAAGGCTGTACACCCAGCATGATCTGGCTGCGGCCCGTGAGTTTCTGGACGGCCTCCCCTCGCTGAAGGTGGACAAGTTCCAGCGCTTTGGGCCTGAAGCGTCAGTCCACGAAAAACTGTACGCGGCCCTGCACGATGAAGACTTTACCCTCACGGATATTTTGCACTTCCTGGAAAAGCATGGATTCAGCTCGACTGTAGACAAACTCCGCACGATGCGTAGGGTGATGTTCACGCTTGACATTGATCAGCCTGAATCCCGTGACCCATCACGGTGTATTGATATCAGCAGAATGCGGGTGCACACGTGGATAAAAAGAAAAAAATCACGCTAGATCAGGTAGAGGTCGCCAGGCAAGCTCTTGCGGCTTTGCCAGACCTCAGTCAGGACAGAATGTCGAAAGGTCAATTTCTGAGCGCGCTTGCGGATAGATTTCACACGTTGTCTCAAGAAAAGGGATACTCACTGCTGGCCATACAAGAAGCCCTCAGAACAATAGGTGTGAGAACATCCCCTGCACGTATTGCGTTGCTGGTAACTGAATATGCCAGACGATCAAAGAAACGAGAACACAGCTCAAAGCACTAACTTAATGTAGAGTAATCCATCAGTACATCAGGATACCCAGCCTATGGCCAAGCAGAAAACATTCACCCAACAAGACCTAGAAGCCGCCCGTCAAAAACTGGCCGATCTGCCAGACCTGAGCAAGGACAAAATGAGCCAGGCCGAAGTGCTACAGTCGCTCAAAGAACAAATCGTTGAGCTGTGTTCGGCCAAGGGTTACTCCGTCTCGGAGGTTAAACAGGCTCTCGCTGATGTTGGTCTGAACGTGAGTGTTCGGGAAATTACCGACCTGACCACTAAGCGCAAACGTGCGGCACCTCGGGCGAAGCCTCAGGTTGCCTGAGCGCTCAAAGCCAGCCAACAAAAAAGCCCCACATCGAGGGGCTTTTTTGTTCCAAGGCAACCGTCTTCAATCCGTGTAAAGATAATCAGCAAGATCGATTTTTTCCGATTGACCATCCATACCGGTGACAACAAAGGTACACGCGCTGTCTGGTTCGCCGTCAGCGATACGTGCCTGGAAGAAACGCTGTGCTACATCAAGGGCGGCTTCTTTATGTGCGCCTACCGATTCTGTGTAGATGGTCCAGGTGACTACGTAGCCGTTCATTATCTTCATCCTTACGTTGATGTGGATTTATCAGAGTTGGGCGCCGCCAACGCCCAGTTAGGTTGAGTTAAGCGGCTTTTCTGTGCTCACCCATAGCCTGCGCAAGCACCCACAAGGCCCGGTTCAGTTTCACGTCCTGATCAATCCCATTGACCGCTCGCGTGGTAGTGCGTCGGCCTTGCTTGTTACGTCCGGTCAAACCGCCTTTGATGGTGTTTTCCTGGACTCGGTTGAAGGTGGTCCAAAGGTCGCTGCTGCGGTCCTCCCGACGGCGTGGCATGAGCAACTGCGACGGGCTAACTGGCGCAGGCCCTTCGGCCGGATCGTAGCGATACGCCAAGGCAGCTAATGCAAAGGCCTCTTGCTCGTCCTGGTCTAATTGTTGATGCTTCATGTCAGCGGTTATGTGGTCGATCTGTTCGAAATGCTTCAACACTTCGAAGGCGCCTTCGATCACGTCATTTACCACATCATCACGGCCGCTATGGCGCACTTTCTGGTCAGCGGCAACGTCCCCCAGTACCAGTCCGTTTGCACACACGAAACGGAATTTGCCTCCAATCATCTGATAGCTGCTGCTGCCATCGTGGCTGTTGAGAAGGATGATTTCGTTGGCTTCCTGGTCCAGGATCTGGCTCGCATGGCGCAGGCGCAGCATGTGCTTGGTGTGCTCACGTTTGCCCTGGTCACGCACGCGTGTCTGACAGGCCATGAATGGTTCAAATCCTTCGGCGCGCAGCGCATCAAGTACCTGCACGGTCGGGATATACAGATAACGTGCCGACCTGCTGTCGTGCGCTTCTTCGGCGAAGATGGAAGGCACATAATGGGCGATCTGATCGTTGCTCAGTGCGACGTCACTGCGTATCATGCATGGGTTACGGAAGTTGCTGGACATACGCATATTTTTTCTCCTGGTGTAGCGCCCGGCCTGACGGGCGCAAGCGGGGTTAAGCGGCGAAAAGGTCGCCCTGGCGGTCGGCGTAGCTGCACCAGCGGGCAAACGATTCGTTGCCGCACCAGGTCTGAATTTTTTCCACGAAGCCTTCACGACGCGCTGTGGTGATTAGCTCGGCGATCACCTCGGCCGAGTCACCCATTTCAAAGCAGTTGTCGAACTGGCGTTCGCCCAGGCCTTCGAAACCGTTGTCCCAAAGTTCATACCGGACTACGGCGTCTGCCAGGTCATGCTTGAACGTCAGCACCAGGAACTCGACGCGGGCATTGAACTTGTGTACCTGGCGACTCAGTTTCAGCAGCTTTTTGCAGATATCGACCTGACCGCTTGTGAAGCGCTTCATCAGCTGTTGCTTTGCTTGTCTGTTCATTTCGTCTCACCTCTGTGCCGGCTTTGCTGAGTGCCTTTCGCCGATGCGCTTAGGTCGATCGGGCGCATAGGTGCGTGACAAGGGCGCGATGCGAGGCCGCAGCTAAGGGAGCGAAGCGAGTCTGAACGGGGGAGTGTCGCGGGCGCAGCCGAACCCTTGTCAGGTGCCGCGCTCGATCTACCGTCAAGCGCACGGCGAAAGGTGCGCAGCAAAGCCTGCAGGTGATACGGGAAGTACAGGCAGCGACGGCAAGCGGAGCGCGCAGGCCGAGAGGCCGGAGGCGTTAGAGCCGGCTTGCCGGCGAGGATTGAAGCCCGAAGGGGCGAGACGGGCCGGCTTCATGGCCTGGCTCGATGCGCAGCACGAAAGCCCGGCCCTGAGCGCAGCGAAGGGAACGCACGTCAGAGGTTGTCAACGATCGAGCTGCACCGAGGCCCAAACAGCCAGGGCACTCCTCTCCTATTGCGATCGAGCAGATCTGAGTGATTGAGCCAAAGCCAGAACGTCACCAGCTGCTGCAGGAGGAAGCCAGGCTTCAACCTTGACCCAATCAGCAGGCAAATCCTCCAGGCGCGCCCGAATGCGTGCCATAAGCCTGTGAACCACCTGCCGGGTCAATCCAGTCTCCAAGGCTGCTTCGGACACGCTGGCACCCATGACCAGGACAAGCCTGGCAGCACTTATCGAGCGATCGGAGAACGCCCGACGTCGATTCTGGCCCGCAAGCACGTTCATGACCCGCTCAAATTCGTCCGCGGCCATCAGGGCGCAGGGTGAAACCGGACTGATCATCCTGATCAACTGGGCAATCTGGGCTTGCTGTAGTTCTGGATGATCTTTGTTGCAAGACCAGGCAGGTCAGGATCGACACACTCATAGGAGCAGGCTAGGCTGAAAGAAATCGAAGCTACAGGAATCGCAACCACATGTAACCTTTATCAAGCTGCAGTTTGACACTGACCTCAACGTGCATGCCGCCCTGGCGAGCATGTTGATCAATCGATCCACGCTGAAAAGGTCGATCTTCCCGCGCTGGAGTTCCGAAATGCGGGGTTGCGTTACGTTGAACAGCTGCGCAGCGTCAGCCTGCGAGAGCTGACGCACCTCGATAAAGTCTCGGATAGCCGTCATTAGGCTGGTGCGAATACGCATGTTCTCTGCTTCGGCTGGTGAGTCCTCCAGGGCGTCC